>CAZRPQ010000148.1:0-6014 GCA_964601725.1 uncultured Salinivenus sp.
CATCTGCTTGCCATGCAGAAGGTCGTGGGTTCGAATCCCATCACCCGCTCCACTTTCTATTGTAGCAGCCCATTGTAGCGGCTGATTTCCCGCAGCCCTGCCTTCGATCTGAAGGGGGGGCTTTCTATTTTGCGCTCGCTGAGGTTCAGGAATCCGAGAGCATTGTCCCTGCCAGGCGGCCGAAGGACGGTAGGAAGCCCAACGTCGTCGGTTACTTGGCGCCACAGTGGGGGGTAGGAGAGGCCCCAACCGCTCCGGCACGGGGCGCGAGTCAGGCCCCGGGTGAGGTGCCTCGACTGCGGGCGGAATGACTCCTCCAAAGAGCGCCGGACTCTGCACTATGGAAGCTGCAAGGCCACCACGAGCACAAGCGTGAGCATCCCCACGGCCAGCGTGAAGAAGATCAGATCCCATCGGATGGATGAAGCACCGCCGGATCGACCGGTTTCGGCGTCGTCGCTGGAATGAACGGGGCACCCGCTCATGATGAAAGGGGGACTTGTCCTACAGTCATAACGCGCAGTGGGCCGGCGGTCCTGTCGCCTCGGTCCTGGAGGGGGCGTGCTCGGGATTTCCAGAAGTGGTCCCGCCGGTCAAAACGTAATTTCGGGGCCGTGCTTGTCCGATCGGAATTGATTGAGGAGGTCGTGCCCCTCCCAGGTCAGTCTGCCGGCCCCGAGCGCGTCGAGGGAGTCCGGGACGTCGATCGACGTGGCGGCTTCGTTCGTGGAGGTGTCTTCGACGCGTACGTACCCCATGTCGCGAAGGAGGGCGGTGTTGTAAAGCACTGCGTCTTCTCCGTGCTCCGCGGCGAGGGCCGCCCAGTCAGGCTCCTCCAGGGGGGCGTCGAGGCGTTCGAGCATGTCCAGGATGGCTTCGAGGACGGGTCCGTCTCGGTGCATGGGCGTTGCGGAGGGGCGGAGTGAGAGAAGCGAATGAGCTCTCGGTTGGTCGGCGGCCGTGCTTCGGGAGCCTCCTGAGGTACAGTGTTGGTACCCAGAGTCTCGCCGTCGGATCCCTCCGGTGACCCTCGCTGCGTTCGGGGACTCCAGCGTCACTCGTGCACGGCCTCCAGCGACGGACCGGCGGCGCCCACCGCCTCCCGCACCTGCCCGGCGTACGTCGTGAAGTTTTCAGCGAAGGCGTCGGCCAGGTTCCGCGCGTGCCGGTCGAAGGCCAGCGGATCGTCCCAGGTCTGGCGCGGCCTCAGGATTGAGCGGGGGACGTTCGGAACAGCGTCGGGGACGGAGAGCCCGAACACCGGGTCCTCGGTGCGGGGGGTGTCGCGGAGGATGTCGTCGAGGATCGCGTCGACCATGGCTCGGGTGTGCTCCAGCTCGATCCGATTGCCGACCCCGTACGGCCCGCCGGTCATGCCCGTGTTCACGAGCCAGCAGTCGGCGTCGTGGGTACGGATCTTCTGTCCGAGGAGCTCCGCGTACACCGAGGGATCGCGAACCATAAACGGCTCGCCGAAACAGGTGCTGAAGGTGGCCTTTGGCTCGCTCACGCCCGCCTCCGTGCCGGCCACCTTTGCCGTGTAGCCGCTGAGGAAGTGGTACATCGCCTGCGCGGGGGTGAGCTTCGCCACGGGGGGCAAGACGCCGAACGCGTCGTAGGTTAGAAAAAGGATGTGGTCCGGGTGGCCGCCCCGCCCGTCCGAGGCGGTGTGGGGGAGGGTGGAGAGGGGATAGGAGCCGCGCGTGTTCTGGGTGATCGCGTCGTCCGAAAAGTCGGGCTCGCGGGTGTCGGGGTCCAGGATCACGTTCTCCAGAATCGTCCCAAACTCCTCCGTCGTGCCGTAGATTTCGGGCTCGCTCTCGGGCGTGATGTCAATCATCTTTGCGTAGCACCCCCCTTCGAAGTTGTAGACGCCCCGGTCGCTCCAGCCGTGCTCGTCGTCGCCGATCAGAGTGCGATCGGCGTCGGCCGAGAGGGTGGTCTTGCCGGTGCCGCTGAGGCCAAAAAAGACGGCGGTGCTCCCGTCGTCGCCCTCATTCGCCGAGCAGTGCATGGGCAGAACGCCCTCGTCCGGGAGCTGGTAGTTGAGCACCGAGAAGATCGACTTCTTGATCTCGCCGCCGTAGTGGGTGCCGCCGATGAGAATGAGGTTCTGCGCGAGGTCGACGAAAACGGCGGCCTCCGAGTTCGTCCCGTCGCGGGAGGGATCGGCTTCGAACTCGCAGAGGTCGACCACCGTGAACCCGGGCTCGAACGAGGGGGGGACGGGGCCGTCGGGCCGCACGAACATGTTGCGCGCGAACAGGCTGTGCCACGCCTTTTCGGTGACGATGCGGACGGGCAGGCGGTAAGTCGGGTCCCACCCGGCAAACAGGTCCTGCACGAAGAGGTCGCGGCCCTCGGCGTGCTCGGCCATCCGCTCGTGGAGATGGTTGAAGGTTGCCCGATCGGTGGGCTGGTTGACCTCGCCCCAGTTGATGGTGTCCGACACGGCCGCGTCGCGCACGATGAAGCGATCCTTTGGGCTCCGGCCGGTGTACGGATCGGTACGGGTGACGAGGGGACCGTTTGCCGCGAGGTTGCCCTCGTTTCGATCGAGCGCTTCCTCGTAGAGACGCGGCGGCTTCAGGTTGTAGTGCACCGTGCCGGGCCGCAGCTGGAGGTCGCGAAGATGGGACGTGACGGGAGCGGGGGGCTGCATGTCGTCGGAGGGTTGGTCCACGGAAAACAATCGAGGGCCTCCAGCCGGGCAGGGACCTCGCGCCCTGTGGCTGAAGCATGATTTCTGGAAGCGCTTCCGAAAGAGGTACCACTAATACTAACCGAGCGATCCCGGAATTGCCATGAACAATCGGTAGGCGAGTGCCTCGTGCGGAAGGGAACCCGGAAGAGCGGTGCATATTTTACCCGTTTGTTGAGAAGTCGTCCCGGGACAGGTGGACTAGCGTTCCGCGGAGTCCCCCGATTTATGCCTGCATCGCCCTCCTCCGATACACCGGCCCCCGCGTTTCTGGCGGCGCTCTACCACGATCCGGCGCCCGTTGGCGGCGTGGCCGTGGCCCTGATGCTGGGAACAACGGGGCTCTTCGGCCTGTCCGTCGATCTTCCGCTCCTAGTGGCAGGGTTCTGCGGTGCCACACTTGCCTATCTCACGGACCGGGTCTGGACGAGAGCGCCCGAAGATCAAATCAATTGCCCGGGCCGCGTGGCCTGGGTCCGCGCCCATTCCGGTTGGCTGGCCGCCGAAACCGCCGTCCTCTTTGCCCTCGGGGGCGCAATGCTGCTGTGTCTCGACTGGTCGACCCTTCTGTGGACGGGCGCGCTGGGGGCCGTTGCGGTCCTCCGCGTTCTGCCGTACGGGAGTTCCCGGTTGGCTCGGGGAGGGCTCCAGAAGCCGATGGCCATTGCGGGCGCCTGGGCCGCGGGCGGGACCCTGCTTCCCCTCGTGGAGGCCGGGCACCCGCTCGGGCTGGGGGCGGTGCTATTTTTGGGATATCGGTGGCTCTTTATCCTGCCCAATCTCCTGCTCGCGGACTGGGGCGATCGGGCGGGGGACGCCGCGGCGGGGCTCGCCCCCTGGGCCGCGGGCTGGACGGGGCGGCGGGTGCGATGGGGGGCCACGGGGCTGCTCCTCGTAGCAGCGGTGGGGGCAGCCGCCTGGGCCGTCGCCGCCTCCAGGCCGGTCCTGGTCGGGGTCGATGCCCTCGGCCTCCTCCTCATGATGGGAGTCGTCTGGGGACTGGACCCGACAAGGGCCCGGGACGCCTTCCTCGCCGATCTGGTGGTGGGGTGGCCTCTGGTGTCGGCCCTCGCCGCCTGGATGATCGTCTGACAAAGCCCGCTCGGGAGAGGAACCTCAGCCGACGCCGGTGTATCACGTTGACGACGCAGCACCCGTCGAGGCTCTGTCCCACGACGCCTCTCGATTCTCTACTCTGCCCACCAGTATTTCCCAGCGCATGTCCGACCCTGACTCTTCTCCCCCGTCGCTCAGTCCCGAGCGCGAGGGGGGCACCATCGAGGATTTCACCCGCATCGAGGACCTCGCCGATCACGTTGACGAGACGGTCACCCTCAAGGGGTGGCTCCACAACCAGCGGGGCTCGGGCGGCATCAAGTTCTTGATCCTGCGCGACGGCTCGGGGTTCGTGCAGTGCGTCGTGCCGCAGGACGCGGTGGACGAGGACAGCTGGGCCGTCGCCGACGACGTGCGGCAGGAGGCCGCCCTCGAGATCACCGGCACCGTAAGCGCCGACGAGCGGGCGCCCGGCGGCTATGAGCTTCAGGTGGACACGATCGGGCGGATTGGCGACTCGGGCGACTACCCCGTCACCCCGAAGGAGCACGGCATCGACTTTCTGATGGAGCACCGCCACCTGTGGCTCCGAAGCGAGAGCCAGTGGGCAGTGATGCAGGTCCGCAACCGCGTCATTACGGCGATCCACGACTTTTTCCAGGAGCGCGGGTTTCTGCAGACAGACGCGCCCATCCTGACGGGGAATGCCGTGGAGGGCACCTCCACGCTCTTTGAGCTCGACTACTTCGACGATGAGTCGGCGTACCTCACCCAGAGCGGCCAGCTGCACGGCGAGGCCATGGCCATGGCCTACGGCAAGGTCTACACGTTCGGCCCCACGTTCCGCGCCGAGAAGTCGGCCACCCGGCGCCACCTCACCGAGTTCTGGATGATCGAGCCGGAGATGGCGTTCTACGACCTGGAGATGAACGCGCAGCTGGCGGAGGACTTCGTGGCGCACATCGTGCAGGCGGTGCTCGCGGACTGCGAGGACGCGCTGGAGGCGCTGGACCGTGACACGACGGCCCTCGACCAGGTGGGGACGCCGTTCCCTCGCATTAGCTACGACGAGGCCGTGGAGCTCTTGCGAAGCGACGAGACGGCCACCATGATCGACGAGCGGATTGCGGGGCTGAAGGAGGAGAAGGCGGAGCTCCTGGAGGAAAAGGAGGAGAACCAGAAGCGCCGCGGGCAGGCGAAGAAGCACGTGAAGCGACAAATCGATGCCCGCGAGATCGAGATCAACAAGCGGGTCGACGAGATCGAGGAGTCCCTCCGCAACCTGCCGGATTGGAAGGAGTCGGCCCAGACGTTCGAGTGGGGCTCCGACTTCGGTGGCAACGATGAGACGGTGCTGACCTGGCACTTCGACCGCCCCGTCATCGTCCACCGCTTCCCCGCCGAGATCAAGGCATTCTACATGAAACGGGACCCGAACGACGACCGCCTGGCGATGGGCATCGACGTGCTCGCGCCGGAGGGCTACGGCGAGATCATCGGGGGCGGCGAGCGGGCCACGGATCTCGACTTTCTGAAGGCCCAGATCGAGGCCCACGACCTGCCGCAGGAGGTCTTCGACTGGTACCTGGACCTCCGCAAATTCGGCTCGGTGCCCCACAGCGGCTTTGGGCTGGGACTGGAGCGGACCATCTCCTGGCTCACGGGACGCGACCACGTCCGGGAAACCATCCCCTTCCCGCGGACGATTGCCCGGTTGCATCCGTAGTCCGCGCCGAAAAGTGGCGTTCGAAAATACGAATCGTCGCGGGGGGTCCGTTCGTTGACTGGCCTATTCAGTCAAACATTTCTCAGCCACCAACGCTCAACGCCCCATGTCCCGACTTCCTCAGGCCCTTCCGCTCGTCGTCTTCGCTTTTCTGATCTCTGTCTTCACCGTCGCCCCCGCCGCCGCGCAGGACGACGACCGGTCTACGGTAACTGTGAAGGGGGAGGGCAGCGTCGCGGCCCAGCCCGATCGGGCCGTCGTCCGCTTCGGGGTGACTACCCGGGCCGAGACCGCCCGGCAGACCCGTAAGGACAACGCCGCCGCGGCCAAGAGCGCAATGAATGCGGTCCGCAGTCTCGACGTGCCCGAGGAGAAGATGCGCATGGAGAGCCTCCGCCTCCAGCCGCGCTACGAGTACGACGATGAGGCGGACGAGCGCAGGCTCGTGGGCTACGAGGCCACCCGTCAGGTGGTCGTCGAACTGGATCGACTCGAAGTGCTGCCCCAGCTCGTGGCCGACGTGGTGGAGAG
>CAZRPQ010000149.1:0-5994 GCA_964601725.1 uncultured Salinivenus sp.
CACTGCGACTGCTTGCGCTTCCGGTCCTCGTACTTCTCGATCTCGTTTTGTAGGGCCTCGAAGGCTTCGCTCGCCCGGAAGCGGGTGTAGAGGTCGTCGCTTGCGCGAAGCTTCGACATCAGCTCCTGGCTCGCCTGGCCGATCGGCATTTCCATCAGCACGTAGGCGCGGTAGCGGCCCTCCTCCTCACGGATGGTCCGCTCGCGGGCCTGCGTGCCCCGCAGAAACTGGTTGGTCACCTGCTTCTGGGCTTGGACGAACTGCTGGCGGCACTCCGCGGACACCTCCTCCTGAAAGTCCGTCGTGAGGCCCTGAAAGCGGACTTCAACGGTGGAGGCAATGTCCCCGCGGGCCCGCGTCTCGGCCTTTTCGAGGGCCGTTTGAAGCCCGTCGGAGGCGGCGGTGCCGGTTCCCAGAAGGGATTGGTTCGACTCCGGCTTCTCGGCCATCCACTCGGGCATGTCCTCGAGGGTGGCGCTCGGGCCGCTGCAGGCTGCGAAAGCGACCACTGCGAGTAGCAATGCGACGGGGAGGAACGATTGGCGGGCCATGGGACGACTGGGGCTTTGTGCGTCAGGGCGCTAATGACACAGAGGCCAATAGGACCAGCCGCCAAGCGTTGGGAACGATGAGTTCAGCGCCCGAGCGGTGAATTCAGCGGCGTTCGTCTTGCCAGGGGTCCCTATCCTAGCATTGCCATTCAGTCAAGCGCCTCCGAGCGGTCGTTCGGGAGAGGGGAACCTGCGGCGACGGGACGGAGGAATGTCCACACGTGTGGACAGACCCGGCGACATGGGGCCCCAAGACTTCGGCGGATTACCCGTCAGCCCCAGTCGAAAACTCAGGGCAGGCTCGCCAACAGGTCCACAGATGCTGATCTGCCCGACCTTCGGGCACGCTGAGGAGCGGGAGACAGCATTGCTTCGAACCGGGAGGGGACAAGTGGAGATGACGTCTCGCCGGTTCCCCAATCCGATTCAAATCCTGACAGTACGCCTGACAGTTCCGACGATTGGGAGGGACCCCATACCCCTCAAAATCGGCCTTTGGCGCCCACAGACGTAGAAAACGCCCGCCTCAGCGACAAGCTGAAGCGGGCGTCGAGTGGTGCGCTCGGGAGGATTCGAACCCCCGGCCTTCGGTACCGGAAACCGATGCTCTGTCCGACTGAGCTACGAGCGCAGGACGCGACGCGTCGGCACGTACGGAGATCGTTCTGCGATAGTATGTTCGACGCGGGCCCTGAAATGTTCCTGCAAAGAATCGGCGAAGGGGCAAACAGCAGGGGGGTCTGTTCTTTCAACCCGGCGCTTCATCTCTCGTCTCAACGCTCCCGTTCCCGTGGCCTCGACTCCCTCCGTGCCCGGTGGTGAACCGACCTTTTTCGATCCCTGGAGCCGCCGGGGCCACCTTCCACTGAACGGGCCCCTCGAACGATCGTCGGTCGACCGCACCACCCTCAGCTTCCTGACGGGGCTTCTGGGCCTCGGGGCAGCGTTCATCCTGTTCCAGTTCGTCCTGACGCCCATCATTCTGGTCCTTCAGATTGCGATGGCTGAGGGTGGGCTGTCGATGGAGGCCTTTAGCAACCCGGAGCGGCTGATGGCGAGCTACACCCGGGAGCTCGTCCTGAGCAACAGCATCGGGCAGATCATGGCCCTGGCGATCCCGACCCTGCTTGCGGCACGGCTCCACTCCTCCGAGTGGGTGGAGTACCTCCGCCTCCGGGGCGTCGACGGACGGCTTTTGCTCCTGGCACTGGTCGGGGTCATCGGCCTGCAGCCGGTGACACAGTGGCTCGCGGAACTCAACCGGCAGCTTCCGCTCCCCGAATCCGTACGGCTGGTCGAACAGTCGCAGCTCGAGCTTATCCGGCAGGTCCTTGAGGGCGAGATGGGTCTCGTGTTCAACGTGACCATGCTGGCCCTGGTGCCCGGCGTCTGTGAGGAGCTCTTGTTTCGCGGCTATGCCCAGCGCCAGTTCGAGCGCGCCGCGGGGCCGGCCGGGGGCATTATTCTGGCGGGAGGGCTGTTCGGGCTCTACCACCTCCGGCCCTCCCAGCTCCTGCCGTTGATGGTGCTGGGCCTGTACATGGCCTATCTGGTGTGGCGGACCGGGAGCCTGATCCCGGCCATGGGGGTCCACGTGGTGCACAATGGCCTCGCCGTGGTGGGCGCCCGATATGTGGAGGCCCACCCGGACTACGACCTGCAGGCGCTCGAACAGGCCTCGATGCCCTGGTACTGGGTGCTTCTAGGGTTCGTCATTGTCGCTGGCGTCCTCTATGTTATGCACTCCCTCGCCCCTCACGTCCGCGACGCGTGACCATGGGGCGGGCCTCCATTCTTGTCCATGACGCCCCTCTCGATCCATGAGTAAACACGAGGACTGGGTAAGTGTCTTTCGAACCAGCACCGATTACGAAGCCGACCTCGTTCGGGACCGGCTCGACGACAGCAGCATTCCGGCCGTGGTGCTCACGCAACGCGACCACGCCTTCAACCTGACCGTGGGCGACCTGGCATCGGTTCATGTGATGGTGCCCCCGGAGCAGGCCGAACAGGCAGTCTCGCTTCTGGAGGAACAGCTCTCCGAGGACGAGCTGGAGGAAGCCGCCCTCGGGGCCGATCCGGAAGCGCCGCCCGCCAACACCCCCGAGGAGGATTCGAAGCTCGACTCGGGTCACGAGCACATGGACCTCGGGCCGCCGGACGAGGAGGGCGAGTCGGACGAATCCTCGTGACGCGCGAGCTGTCGACGAGTTTTGTGGAGTTCACTTCGGACCCGTGAGCGACAACTTCCGCCGGGTCGTCACGGCGCTGCTGGCGGCCCCAATCGTCTTGGTTCTGGCGTACCTGGGGGGGTGGCCGTTTGCGGGGCTCATTGCCGTCATCGGACTGCTGGGCCAGCGCGAGCTCTATCTGATGGCCCGCAAGGTGGGGGCGCGGCCCCACCGGACCGGCGGGTTCGTGCTGGGCCTCCTGGTCGTAGTGACGTTTCTTCGTCCGACCCTCTGGGCCCTCGGCGCGACGGCACTGTTGCTCTTCGTGGTGGCCGCGCCCCTGCTCCTTCCGCGGGAGCAGTTTTTGGTCAGCTTCACGGTCACCCTCGCCGGGATCGTGTATCCCACGGGGCTGCTCGGGAGCCTCGTATGGCTTCGTGAGGTGCGGAGTGCAGCCGTAACCGACAGCGGGGCGTTTCAGCTGGTGCTCTTCACGCTGCTGGTCGTGTGGGCCACGGACATCGCGGCGTACTACGTGGGGCGCACGGTCGGGTCGCGGCCCCTTGCGCCCACCATTTCGCCGAACAAGACGTGGGAGGGCACTATCGGCGGCCTCGGCACGGCCCTGGGCGTGGGGCTCGTTCTAAAGCTCACGATGGTGGACCTGCTGGCGTGGCCCCACGTGGGAGCACTCATCGTCCTCGGCGGGGGCCTCAGCCAGCTGGGGGATCTTCTGGAAAGCATGCTCAAGCGGTCGACGGACGTGGACGACTCGAGTCACTTGCTCCCCGGCCATGGGGGAATGCTCGACCGCTTCGACGCCATGGCGGTGGCGGCGCCGCTGATTGTGCTGTACCTCCATTTGGTGGCCGGGCTGTTTTAGAGGAGCTGGCTGCACTACGGGAAGGAGAAGGGGCCGACCGTTGGTAGCTTCGGTCCTGGTATTGCGTATTTCGTGTTGCGTATTTCGGACTTGACAGCGTAAGGTTGTTGCCGGATACGCACTACGCAATACGAAATACGACTTCGGGAACCCGTCCTGAGTTCAATCGAGAACTTCCCCCTGAGGAGGGACCATCCGGCTGCAGACCGCGACAAGCAGGAACGACGGCTCCGACCGCAGAGTTAATTGCGATGCGCACATCCCCGACAACGAGCCGATGCGACGATGGGCCTCTTCAGTGCAGGGCGCGGTCCCCGGTCGTTCGACTATGAGCCCCGGCACTACGACCCGGATGAAGACGACGACCGCGACATCAAGCGCCGGATGAAATCCCGCCGCGCCGGGCAGGCCCAGAATCGTCCCCTCAGCCTGCTGTTCTTCCTGGCCCTTCTGTTCCTCACCCTGCTCCTTTACTACTCTCTCTAATTTTATCCGTTTGTCTGCCCGTGGCTGACGAGACCACCGCGACCGAGGGCCTCATCGAGGTGATGTCCGATCGCCTCGCCAACCAGATTGCGGCGGGCGAGGTGGTGCAGCGGCCCGCCTCGGTGGCGAAGGAGCTGATTGAAAACTCGCTCGACGCGGGCGCCTCCTCCGTCGAGGTGCTCCTGAAGGAGGCCGGGAGTACCCTCGTGCAGGTGATCGACGATGGGTGCGGCATGGGGCCGGAGGACGCCGAGCGTTGCTTTGAGCGGCACGCCACCAGCAAGGTCCGCTCGGTCGACGACCTGGAGCGCATCCGGACGCTCGGCTTTCGGGGAGAGGCGCTTGCGTCGATCGCCGCCGTGGCACAGGTGACGCTGAAGACGAAGCGGGTGGAGGACGAGGCCGGCACGCTGGTGCGGGTGGAGGGGGGCGAGCAGGTCGAGACGCGGCCCTGTGCGATCCCGGCCGGCACATCGGTGGCCGTGCGCAACCTGTTCTACAACGTGCCGGCGCGCCGAAATTTTCTGAAGACCCCCGCCACCGAGCTCAAGCACCTGACGCAGACGGTCCAGTCCCTGGCCCTCGCCAATCCGGAGGTGGCCGTCCGCCTCGAACACGACGGCCACGAGCACTACGACCTGCCCGCCGCCCCGGACGACGACTGGCCCGCGGCCACCCGAGCCCGCATCCTCGGCCTCTTCGGCGACGAGCACGAGGGCGAGCTGGTGCCGGTCGAAGACGCGTCGAGCGACCTCACGGTGCGCGGCTTCGTGGGAGCCCCCTCGTTTCACCGCAAGACGCGGGGCGAGCAGTTTTTGTTCGTCAACGGCCGGGCCGTGACCGATCGGTACCTGAGCCACGCCGTGAAGAAGGCGTACGGCGAGCTGGTGCCGGACGGGGCCTTTCCGTTCTTTGCGCTCTTCCTGACGATGAAGCCGGAGCGGGTGGACGTGAACGTGCATCCGCAGAAGGCGGAGGTGAAGTTCGACGACCAGAGCGGCATCTACGCGTTTCTCCGGAGCGCCGTGCGCGAGGCCCTCGGGCGCGTTCACGTATCGCCGCAGCTCGACGACGAAGAGGACAATTCGGGCGGGGAAGACGGAGCCCCGAAGAAATCACCTCGTTCCTCGTCGGAAACGAACGGTTCCCCCGAGCGTCCGTCCCCGACCTCGTTCCAGCCGCGCCGGTCGTCCGACGATGCTTCGACGACGGATCAATCGTCGGCCCGACCGCCCTCCTCTCGGTCGTCTGGAGACGAGGAATCCAGCCCGTCCGTGGCCCCCGGCGATCAGTCCGACGCCCTGTACCGCCCCCCGGAGGAGGCCCCCGACGATTCGCCCCCAGACCAGACGACACCCCCGAGTCCAGACCGAGGCGCCCCGGAGGCCGAGTCGGACGCCGAGGAGGCGAGTGCCCGAAATCGGCGCCCGGTGTGGGGACTGCACGACACCTACATCGTGACGCCGACCGACACCGGCATGATGATCGTGGACCAGCGGGCCGCGCATCTGCGGGTCCTGTATGAACGAGCTCAGGTCCACCTTGAGCAGCAGCGGGGCGAGTCGCAGCGCCTGCTCTTTCCGCACACGATCGACCTGTCGCCCGCCGAGGTGGATCTGCTGAAGGAGCTCCGCGACGACCTAGAGGCCCTCGGGTTCGAGCTGGAGCAGCTTAGCGGCCGCACCATCTCGGTCCGCGGCGTGCCCACCGACGTGCCCGACGGCGACGAGGATGCAATCCTGGAGGACATCCTGAAGCAGTACACCTCCGGCCGGGACGCGGTGGACGACGAGCGCCGCACACATCTCGCCAAAACGATGGCCCAGCGCAGCGCCGTGACGCGGGGGCAGCCGCTGTCGGAGGACGAGCGCCGGGCCCTCCTGGACGACCTCTTCGACTGCGA
>CAZRPQ010000150.1:0-5991 GCA_964601725.1 uncultured Salinivenus sp.
AGGGAAGGGGGAAGAGGGAAGGGGGAAGAGGGGGAAAGGTGTAGAGGCGTTCCGGGGTCCAAAGGTCATACCCGTGCGGTGCGGGACGGCTCGGCTCCTGGCGGCCGCACGCCCCTATCATTTCCAAAATGGGTCGTCCCACGAAAGGAAGTAGCCGAGCGTGACCGTTGGGCTCGCCGGGAGGCGGTCGGAGCGGGTTGACTGGCCGTGGATCGGGAGGCGCGCCCCGAACTGAACGGCGCCCGGACCGATGCTCCACCCCACACTCGGGATGACCTGCACGAGCTCGCGGGCGGCAAACTCGAAGCCGGTTCGGGTGTCGATCGAGGGCTGCCCGAACAGCCCGTCAACGGCCACCTTCCACTGGAAACGATCCACAGACCCGCCCACGGCCGTGTTGAACACCCACTCGTTCCCGGGGTCCCGCGCAATTTCCTCGTTCTCCTCCCGCCACCGGTATCCGGCCCATCCCGACACGTACAGCGGCAGTGGATGGAGGCTTTTCCCGGCCTCCAGAAGCAGGCTCCAGTCGCGCTGTCCCTGCGAGAGGGCAATCGTCTCGGCGTCGTTCTCAAAGGTGCCCGTCGTCAACTTCACGCCGCCGCGGAGCGCGACGGCAACCGGCAGCGCGCCTGCGTCGACCCCAACCAGGGACGGCCCGGCCCGCAGAAAGACGCGCGGATCGCCGAGCCCGGTAGTCAAGAGATCGGACCCGGCGCCCTCGAACGACTGCCGATGGAGCGGGAGGTCGACCCACGTATCCAGGCCGCGCACGAGGCCGAGTGCACCCGTGAGTCGGGCCGTGGTGATGATGGATCGGGCGTCCGGGTCGAGCTCGTCTAGGGCGACGACATTCCCATTTTTGCTGAAGCCCGTGTCTGTACGCTGGTGCGCAAACTGGAGCTGGACCCAGCCGGTGCCCGGCGACTCCACCCATTGGCCGTGACTTGGGGCAGGGGCGAGGGCGACAAGAAGGACCGCAAGACCGGTCGCGACAGAGCGACGCATACGTTACCCCTCGTCGGTCCAGATGGTCGTCTGCGGCTGAAAGACCGGCCAGGCAAACCAGAACGACATGTAGGCCGTCTCGATCGGCTCAAGTCGTGTGGAGCCGTCCACGGCCCGGCCGTCGAGGGTCCAGGTGCGCCCGGTCTCTTCGTCGACGAACCGTCCGTTCTCGGTGGCGGAGAAGGTAAGGGGCTGGCCGTCGAGCATCGGCCGGTAGGCCATGGCCCCGCGGGCGTCACTGTTCCAGAAGACCACGATCTCTTCCCCGCCGAGCGTGATCTCCACGGCGCGGGCCGCGGACCCGTCGTCGAGCTCGCCGAAGGGGATGGCGAGGCCCTCATCGTCGCCCACAGGAAGGCCGAGGACACGCTCCTTCGGCGGGCGGCGGTCGTCGATCGGGGTGGCGTCGAACAGCAGGCGGTCGTTGTTTTTGTCGTTGTAGTTGCCGTAGGGATAGCCCCGCGCCGTGTAGGTGCGACTGTGGCCGGTATTGTTCGAAACGACCTTCGTGTCGGGATGGAGGTCCGTCCAGTGGCCCCATTCCATCACCACAACAGGGAGCATGTCCAGCGAGGTGCCCACGTTCGCGCCGCAGTTGGCCTGCCGGTTCATCTGGGGCCAGAGCGACTCGTTATTTCGGCGGTCGAACATCACGAGGTTGTTGTTGAACAAAAGCCCGGACACGCCGAACTCGGCCCCGTCGACTGCGCTCCGATCAAAGGCGAGAGTGGTGCCGGTAAGGGGACAGAGCGTGACCGAAAAGGTGCGACCGGCAAAGTTGTCGAAATTGATGATCTCGTGGTGCCACAGAATGTTGTGTGGAATCGCCACGGGCTGGTCGCCGAAGAGCAGGCCAATGACGCGGTCGCCGCTGGCGAGGTAACTGGCGTTCTCGGATTCCGGCCCAACGAGCCGGTCGTCGCCGACTGTGTATTCGTCTAGGGAGGGAATCCCATTCCGCGGAACGCCACCATCGGCGAGCCGATCGGTGGGGATGGTGCAGTTGTCGAGGTTAAAGCTCGAGCCGTTGTTTCTGCTACTGCCATCCAGGCTGCCGGAATCGCAGCCGACGAGCACGAGGATTCCGATGAGCATCCCGGAGAGAAGTCGGGCGGTGGAGGACAGGGAAGTCATGGCGGTGGGACGATGGGTCCGGAAGCAGTGTGCAGGTCGGGGAGCGGAAACGTCGTCCTACGAGGCGTCTCCTTCGTAGAGTGCGGTGTTGGGACGGAAAGCAAACCAGGCGAACGCGAAGTAGTCGCCGTACTGGATGCGGTCGAGCTGAGTCCCCTCCATGGGCCCGTCAACGGCCGTGCCCGTCACCGTCCAGGTACTTCCCGTTTCTTCGTCTTGGAAGCGGCCGTCCTCCGTGTAGGAGAACGTGAGCGTGCGCCCGTCCACGCGCCGGTCGAACACGCCCGTCGAGCCCGTCTCCTTCGAGTTCTCAATCTGCGCGGCATCGAGCGCGGAGACGGCGCCCGGGGCGTGGAACACGACCAGCGGCCGATCGGCCATCGTGTCGTGAATCACCCGCTCCTCCTGCGTCGTGCTGTGGGGAAACGCTTTGTACGTGTCCCCGATCGTGACCGCCACGACCTTCGCCATGGGCGGCAGGCGATCGTCGGTCGGGCCGTTGTAGGCAAAGGGCTTATTGTCCACGTCGTCGTAGCCGGCGTACGGGTTGCGGCCGTAGGAGCGGTTGTGGCCCGTGTCGCGCGAGAGCACCTCTCCGTCTGGATGCGCCTCCCCGAACTGGCGGAAGGAGACGATCTGGGAGGGAAGCTGCTCCAGCGTCTGGCCCGTGAGGTCGCCCACAATGGCTTTGCCCGTCAGCTGCTGCCACAGCGTTTCCGTTTTGCGGTCGTACATGACCAGGTCTGAATTGCGGAGCATCCCGGAGACGCCAAACTCGACGGGCTTTCCGTCGAGCGTCCGCTTAAATACGAGGGCGCTGTAGCAAAGGGGGCAGAAGGTGACCGCCACGGGCGTGCCGCCGACCCGGTCGTTCACAATTTCGTGGTGGGTGAGGATCTGGAGGGGATAGGCCCGCGCCGTCCCGTCGTGTTCGAAAACGATCACCGGCTCCTCCGGCGCCACCCAATCGCTCGCCGCCCCCACCGAGACGAACGACGGATCGTCAATCGACGGAATGCCGTCCTTCGGCGGGCCGCCTGACTTCAGCGTCGAAAGATCGATGCTGTGCTTCGAGTGCGCCGTGTCGAACTGTTGGAGAGCGGGGGGCGCATCCTGGGGCAGAGACGACTGGGCGTGGCTTGTCGGGAGGCCGGCAAGCGCCCAGACGGCCATGAGGCCCAGCCACAGCAAAATGAGGGAACGGGAATACATGGGTGGATGGAGATCTTTGGCAAAGGACGTAGGCGGTGGAATGAGCAGTGCTGCCCGTTCAGCGCCTTTTGAGACGACTGGGCGGGAGATGTTACACGTCGGAAGAGGAGCAGCCCTCACGTGGCGGGCGAGACCGCTCCGACCCCCCATGGCGGCCGTGCCCCCAACGCGGCCGTCGTCGACCGCCCCCAGACAGCGGACTTGATTCCACATCGCCCCCGTTACCGAGCGGGAGTGGGGGCGGACTGGGACGCGTTGGCCCTGTGGGCCGTCCGGGCCATCGTGGCCGCCCCGATCACGCCGGCCTGCCCGTTCAGGTCCGATTCGACGATCGTAAGGTCGGACACGGCCGCCCGGAGTGCTCGCTGGCGCACGATGTCCCGGGCCCGCTCCACGTAGGGGGGATGCCCCTCAATCACGCCCCCGCCAAGCACGACCCGGCGGGGGTTGAAGGCATTCACCACCCCCGCGAGGCCGAGCCCGAGGTACTCCGCCGTCGCGTCGACGAGGCGGGCCGCCAGCGGGTCGCCCTGCTCGCAGGCCGCGTGAACCATCCGGCCCGTAATGTCGTCCACCGCCCCTCCGGCCCGTTCGACGAGCGCGCTCCCCGCGTCCGGATCTGCGCGAACGGCCTCCCGGGCCCGCTCCTCAAGGGCCCAGCCCCCGGCGTAGGCCTCCCAGCAGCCCCGATTCCGGCAGTGGCAGTCCCGCCCATAGGGCATGAGCGTCAGGTGGCCGAGCTCGCCGGCGAGGCCCTGGTGGCCGTCGAGCACCTGCCCATCGCTCACGATGCCGCCCCCAATGCCCGTTCCCACGAACACCACGACCAGGTCGTCGACCTCCTCTCCGGCGCCGTGCTTCCACACGCCCCACGTGATGGCGCGCACGTCGTTGGCCACCGTCACGGGCAGGTCAAGGGCGTCCTCCAGGCGGGCTCGGAGCGGCACGTCGGTCCACCCGAGGTTCGGGGCCGTGCGCACCACGCCACGGTCCGCGTCGACCTGTCCGGCAACGCCCACCCCTACCGCGGTTGCCCGATGGGCGGCGTCGGACAGGCACTCGTCCACGCACGCCACAATGTCGTCGAGGACCCGGTCGCCCCCCCGGTCGGCGTTGGTGGGGTGGCGGTGGGCGGTCAACACGGTTCCGGACGGGTCCACGAGGGCGGATTCGACCTTCGTGCCGCCCACGTCGATGCCGAGGGTGGGAGAGGAAGACACGGCGCAGAGACGGAGTTGTGCGTGGAGACGGTGGGGGGCGAACGATCTGCGGTCATCCAGTCCACGATCGCCGGTTCCTGGGACGGATCCAGGACTGGGTGCCGAACCCTACTCCGGGACCCGCTCGGCGGCTGCGCAGCTCAACAGGGTGCGCATCCCCTCCGCGTCCAGCATCAGCACCTGCTCCGACTCGTCGCCAGCGCGCAGGAGGATCGACTGCTCGGCGTGATCCTGGAGACAGGGGAGTACCTGGGATTCGGGAAGATTGAGGCGGCTTGAGAACTGGCGAACGGTCCCGATCGCCTCCCCTTCTTCGGCGAGGGCGAGGAGATCCTGTGAGGAGTGCTGGATCGAATGCATGATGGGAGTGGCATTTGGTGGACGGGAACGACAGACTGTGGGCATCGGGGGCGTGGGCGCCCGGGGACGTTACGACGATCCGGGCGACGGTTGCCGCTCAGGCGGCCATCTGATAGGACTCGTCGAAGCGGGACTCCAGAACCTCCTGCAGGGCCCCGCGAGCGCGGTGCAGGCGAACGCGGACGTTGACCCGAGTAAGGCCCAGTTCCTCCGCGACTTCCTTCGTCGACTTCTCCTCGAGGTCCCGAAGTCGGATGACCTCGCGGTAGGACTCGGACAGTTCGCCCATTGCCTCGTAGAGGAAGTTGTTTTTCTCCCCCCGTTCGGTGTCCTCCACCGGATCCAGGTACGGCGACGACGGCTCCCCGGCGGTTGAGGTCATGCGGACGTGTTCGAGGGTTTCTTCCTCCAGAAGACTGTGTCGCTGGTCTTCGCGATAGCGCGCCAGGGCCACGTTTTTGGCGATGCTGTGGAGCCAGGTCGTAAGCTTCGAGTCTCCCCGGAAGTCCGGCAGGCTGCGCAGGGCCTGGAAGAAGGTTTCCTGCACCAGGTCGCGCGCAACCCTCTGGTTGTCGGAATACCGGCGGAGTACGCCTTCGATGTAGTCGCGATGGCCGTAGATCCACCGTCGGACGGCTTCCGGATCGCGGTTGCGGAGGGCCTGCAGTTCGGCCTCGCTGAGGGTGGCGTCACGGGGGAGGTCGTCGGTGGGGGCAGAGGCAGGAGCGGTCTCGGGCATGGGTACAGGCGAACGGCACGTTCAGGGTCAAGGCGAGAGAGAGCGCCGGCGGTTCCTCTTCCGGCGCTTTCCATAAACTCCCAAGACCGTGCCAGGCTTTCTCGCCCGCCCCAGGCATCTTTGTAAACCACTGAAAAGAATATGGATACGACGAAAAGAGGAGGCAGCCGTGGCGTCCGGAATCTGACGATATGTCGACACGAAGTCGATATGTCGACGCTTTGGGGCAGGGCCAACAGTGTGAAGTTGTTTGCTCTGAGGAACCTCACCTGACTGGATATCAGAGATCACCCGATAGCCGACCCCCGGCCTTCAGAA
>CAZRPQ010000151.1:0-5953 GCA_964601725.1 uncultured Salinivenus sp.
GGTCGTCGGTCGCTCAGAATGACGTTGGTTAATGAATTTGTGCCGGTCTACTTAGATCCTGGAATGAAGCTCAGGAATTTCTGCACGGATCGGTAATACCAGTTGCTTGGGTTCAGTATACACTCATGTTCCAGACCTGTCAGGTCTGCTGAGACGTACGTATTTAGCGACCGTGGGACAGCCTGAGGGTTTTCGGGCGAGTCTGGTTCTATGAAATCGGTTTCTGCCCGCTGATCGACCCAAGGCCCTTCAGAAAATGGTGCCATTTTCTGCCCGGCCGAGCCCTTTTCGTCCATTTTGGGGCCATCAAAATGGACACCGATCAGAGAACAACGCTTCCGTTCCAGGTCAGATGCCTCTCCTCCTCGGCGAAGCGGAATCTATTTGCCGGGATGATGGAGTCGGGCACGTCCGAGAATGGCTAAACAGATACGCTGAGACCTGACAGGTCTTTTCCGGTAGAACCTGCACAACGGTTTGGCGCAGATGGTATAACATGCGATCGCCCCACTGGACTACCCCGCATTGCATTCGACTGGAGTAGCGGGGAAGCGAGGGGCTCCCTCTGCGAGTCTGCGGTGCTACACGGCCTCCACGGACGAACCGACACGGAGGAATTCCATATTTCGCGGAAAAGGGCCCTACGGAAAGATGCCCATCTGCTCGTACGAGGTCGCAATCTTGTCGATGGCGCTGACGAAGGCCGCCGTCCGCATGTCCGTGTCTTTCTCGTCCCGGATCTCTCGGATTTCGCGATACGCATGCGTCATCGTATCCTCCAGGCCCGAGTTCACGAGGTCCCGCTCGCCGGCCCCAAAGCTCACCCGTTCGACGAGCGTCTCCATCAGTTCCGCGTCGAAGTCCTCCGCGGTGAGCTTATCGACGGCCCGGAGGATGCGCTCGGCATTGCGCTCCTCGAAGCGGCGGCTCATGCGACCGTGCCGCATGTGTGACAGGTTGCGCAGCCACTCGAAGTAGGAGACGATGACGCCCCCTGCATTCAGGTAGACATCCGGAATAATCATGATTCCTTTTTCCCGCAGGATGTCGTCGGCCTGAGAGGTGATCGGCCCGTTCGCCGCCTCCGCGATGATGCTGGCCTGAATGTTCGGGGCGTTGTCGGTGGTAATCACGCCTTCGAGGGCCGCAGGGATGAGAATGTCGCAGGGCAGTTCAAGGGCCTTCGCGGAGGTTTCGATGTTCTCGGCCCCCGGAAAGTTGAGAATAGACCCCGCCTCCTCGCGGTGGTCCACCACGTCGTCCACGGGGAGTCCGTCCGGATCGTAGATGGCCCCTTCGATCTCGGCGATCCCAACAATGTCGGCCCCACCCTCCTCCAGAATCTTGGCCGCATGGTACCCCACGTTACCCAGTCCCTGGATGACGATGCTCTTGCCCTCCACTCCCGGATCCAGCCCAAAGCGCTTCATGTCTTTCTCGTACTTGCAGGCTTCCCGAATGCCGTAGTACACTCCGCGTCCGGTCGCTTCGGTCCGGCCACGCACACCGCCCTGCCCCACCGGCTTGCCGGTCACGCACGCCAGGGCGTTCAGGTCCTCGTCCCCGATTTGGTTGAACGTGTCCATGATCCAGGCCATCTCGCGGTGGCCCGTGCCGTAGTCGGGCGCAGGGACGTCCGTACCGGGGCCGATGAAGTCCTTGCGGGCGAGTTCAAACGCGTAGCGGCGCGTGATGCGCTCCAACTCCGCCGCCGAGTAGTTGCGGGCGTCGATACACACGCCCCCTTTCGCCCCCCCGAACGGGACGTCCACGATGGCACACTTGTAGCTCATGAGCGCCGAGAGCGCCATCACCTCGTTGACGTTCACGCTGGGGGCGTAGCGGATGCCGCCCTTCGTGGGCTGCATGTGGTGGCTGTGCTCCCCCCGGTAACCCCGAATGACCTGGATTGAACCGTCGTCTCGCTTGATAGGAAATTCAAAGCGAATAATATTGTCGCAGGCCCGGATCTGGTACAGGACCCCGCGTGGATGGTCCGTGAGGGCCGCGGCCTTGTCGAACATCTGGTTCACCTGGCCGAAAAAGCCGAGCGAAGACTCGGCCTCGGCGTCTGTTGAGGGGGTCGTGGCTTGCATGGGCGAGATGTTACCGTAGGTGAAAAGAAGAGCGTACGTGTATGAAAATGAGCACCGGGCCAAACTGCAAGCGCTTCCAGGTCCGTTCACTGCGAAGTCCCGCCGCAACGACGACCGACCGCGGTCGGCGCTCCGCCGACTGTGCTTCCGGGTCCGTTCGGAACAGTGGTTCTGCCGTGCACCGCAGGATCACAGGCGACGAGCGGGGACAATTGCGCCGCGGAGTTGTTACTGTTCGGGGGAATTTGTTAGACTTCCTACTGCAGAAGGCCCGTTTTCGCACTCGTTCCGACCGATCGTCCCTGGACCGTGCCCGAATCCGTTTTGCTCAACATCACTGTCGTCGTCGTGCTGGGCATTGGGGCACAGTGGGCCGCGTGGCGGTTTCGGCTGCCGTCCATTCTGCTGTTGCTCCTGGTCGGGTTTCTCGCCGGCCCGGTGCTGGGCCTCCTCGATCCGCAGTCCCTCCGTGGAGACTGGCTGTTTGCGTTTGTCTCCTTGTCCATCGGCATCATTCTGTTCGAGGGGGGACTGAGCCTCCGCCTCTCGGACCTGCGGGAGGTGGGAACGACGGTGCTCAACCTCACAACGATCGGGGCCTTCCTCACCTGGGCCCTCAGCGCGGCCGGGGTCCACTACATCCTTGAGTACAACATTCCCCTGTCGATCCTCATCGGGGCCATTCTCGTCGTCACCGGCCCCACGGTGGTCACGCCCCTCCTCCGTCACGTGCAGCCGAAGGGGCGGGTGGGCACCATCGCCAAGTGGGAGGGCATTACCATCGATCCCGTGGGCGCCATTTTGGCGGTGCTGGTGCTCGAGACGCTGCTTCTGCTCAACGATCCGTCTCACGCGGAGGCCAGCGTGAACGCGGTGATTGAAAACGTCGCCATCGGCCTCGGCCTCGAAATCTTCGTGGCCCTCGGCGTGAGCGTGGCCGCCACCATGCTGTTGGTTTTCGTGCTGCAGCGGCGCATGGTCCCCGACTTCCTGCGCAACGCAGTCACTCTGATGATCGTCGTGGTGGCGTTTGTGATTTCCAATGTTATGCAGCACGAGTCGGGCCTGCTCACGACCACGCTCATGGGCATCGCGCTGGCCAATCAGCCCCTCGTGTCGGTGCAGCGCATTGTCGAGTTCAAGGAAAACCTGCAGGTGCTGCTCATCGGGTCGCTATTCGTGCTCCTGAGTGCGCGGCTGGAACTGAGCGCGCTGCAGTACATCGACCTTCGCGTGCTCGTCTTCCTGGGCTTCCTGGTGATCCTGGTCCGGCCGCTCGCCGTCTTCGTCTCCGCGGTGGGATCGGGCCTGAGCTGGGAGGAGAAGGCCTTTTTGTCGTGGATGGCGCCGCGGGGCGTGGTGGCTGCCGCCGTGGCCTCGCTGTTTGCCTTCCAGCTGCGCCCGGTGTATCCGGGGGAGGTCGACGGCATGGTGCCCGTCGTCTTCGCCGTCATCGTGGGGACGGTGGCCATCTACGGCCTGACGGCGGCCCCCCTGGCCCAGTGGTTCGGCCTGGCGGACCCCGACCCGAACGGCATCCTGTTCGTAGGCGGCGCCCCGTGGGTCCGTAAGGTGGCCCGCCAGGTGCAGGAGCTGGGGGGCTCCGTCTCCCTCATCGACAACAATTTGAACCACGTACGGCACGCCCGCGAGGAGGACCTTGACGCCCAAAAGGCCAACGTCCTCTCCGAAACGGTCCTCGATGAAATCGACCTGTACGGCATTGGACGGCTCCTCATCACCATCCCGAACGACGAGGTAGCGTCGCTGACGGCGCTGCATTTCTCCGACGTCTTCGACTCGACGGACATTTACCAGCTTGCCGCCGGGCCCGAGAGCCGACACGGCACCGAAGGGGTTATGCCGGAATACCTCCGGGGCCGTCCCCTCTTCGGAGAAACGACCAACTTTGAATCGCTGAAGGAGCACGCCGAACGGGGCGACGAGGTAAAGCTTCTCAAATTGTCCGAGGACTTCGCCAGTGAGGAGCAGCAAGAATACTACACGGCCGAGGACCTTGCGGCCCACTACGAAGAGCACACCATCGTTCCCCTCTTCGTGCTCACCAACGGAGACACGCTGGAGGTCGTCTCCGAAATGGACCAGTTCCGGATGCGGCCTGAGGATCGGCTCCTCGTCCTCGTCGGCACAGGGCCGGACATGCGGCAATCCGAGGGGCAGAGGAGTCCCCCGGAGACCGACGCCCTCTCGGACGGAGAGACCATCTTCGAGGTCGCGGATCTCCCCACCGACGACGAATGAGCCAAATAGATCGCCAAATAGATCGCCAAATAGATTGACGCCCGGGTCGGGCGACGCGATCCTGGACGTCGTCGAGGAGAAACGGCTCAGTTCCGAGACCTTGTGATCCGATGCAAGCGGTGCAGCATCCTGCGGGCAATTTCACAATCCGACACACAAACCGCTCCCCAGTCCCCCCCCAGTCCCCATGCACATTGACGCGACGACGCGGGTTGTTACGCTGCTCGGCCACCCGGTGGAGCACTCCCTCTCCCCCCGCATCCACAACGCAGCGTTCCAGGCGCACGACGCGGATGTCGTGTACGTGGCCACCCCGGTCCCGCCGGAGGAGATCGAGCCCGCCGTGGAGGGGCTCCGAGCGCTGGGGTTCCTCGGGGCCAACGTGACCGTGCCGCACAAAGAAACGATTCAGCCCTTCCTCGACACGACGACGGAGCGGGCCGTGGCCATGGGGGCCGTCAACACCATCGTCCGCGAGGAGCGCGAGAACCGTCCCGATCGCCTCTGCGGCGACAATACGGATGTCGAAGGATTCTTGACCCCTCTGGACGACCGGGTCGGGGACGGGCTCGACGGGGCGCCGATGCTCGTGTTCGGGGCCGGGGGCGCGGCGCGGGCCGTCGCATACGGCCTCCTCACCGAATACGCCCCCGAGCGCCTGATGGTCGTCGCTCGCCGCCCCGAGCAGGCGGAGCTTCTGGCCGAAGACCTCGCTGACTACGACACGACGGGGGCACTCAGCGTGTCGACCTTCGAGGCAGCCGCGCTTTCCGTCCGCACGAGCCGTCTCGTCGTGAACGCGACCCCGGTCGGCATGGCGCCCGATCACCGGCAGCAAACCCCGTGGCCGGACGCCGACGACTTCGGCCCCGATCACGTGGTGTACGACCTCGTCTACACCCCGGACGAGACCCGACTTCTCAAGGAGGCCACGGCGCAAGGGGCCACCACGATCGGGGGGCTCGACATGCTCGTGGAGCAGGCCGCCGCGGCCTATCAGCAATGGACCGAGCGAGAGATGCCGCGCGACGCGGTGTACGACGCACTCCATTCTGAGGAGCGTTAGGACGTTGGGTGGCACTTCAATGCTGTGGGTCGACCCGAGGGCGGGCTGCCTCAATGTGGAAGGACCGCGGACGGCCACACGGGATGACCTTCGGCCCCGGTCAGCCGCGCCGGATGACCTTCGCGGGGCGCAGGCCCCAGACCGCTGATGGGCTCCGAGAAACGTCGGCTCACGGCGCTGGGAGCGGAGCGCCCTGGGCGCAAGCGAGGACGTAGTCCCCGGGCTGCGACCGAGCATCGCGACGGCTTTCGGGAGGTCCGCCGTCGGCCGTCGTTCCCGAGGTGGGCGCACCCCGGAGATGCCAGCTCACAGACTTAAGTAGATCAGCAAAACAACTTTAAAAATCGTCATTCCGAGCGGAGCGCTGGGAGCGAGAGCGAGGGCCGAAGGTCATGCTGCTTGCAGCACGAGCACTCCCGGGGTGCGAAGCGGAGTCGAGGCGCTGGGAACGCAGTGACCGAGTGCTCCTGGGGCGAATCTCTTGGAAGACTGGCGGGAACGCCCCAGGGTGCCGCTTTCGCCGAATTCA
>CAZRPQ010000152.1:0-5922 GCA_964601725.1 uncultured Salinivenus sp.
ATCTAGTATAGACGCACCGAGAACGCCGAAGGTAACACAGACGAACCGGGGGGTGGTCCCAGGGATGGTGAGAATTTCTCCTTCCTCAGAAAACGGAGCGGATCAACGGTTATGGGTCAAGGAAGTCGCGCGCTCGGGCATTCTCCGGAGGAATGACGTCGGGAGAACGCTCCTCGACGAGGGCCTGCATCACCTCCCAGATTCGCTCGCAGTTCCGCCCATCGCCCCCGAGCATGTGCTCGTCCAAGAACGCCTGGGCCGCGTCGCGACAACAGTTGGGAGCTGCCAGGGCACGCTCGACCTGCGCAAGCAGCTGATCGAAATCGCGGGCCAGGAGGCCGCCGTGCTCCTCGGGTGGGAGCTTCCAGATGTGACGGGCCGATTCGACCTCGCTCTCCAATACCCCGGCGAACGTGTAGGTGCGCGACATGAACGCCTCGTCGGCGTCGGCCACGGGGTAGACGTGGATGGTGGGGCGGCCGGTGGCGTAGAAGAGGTTGGCGATGCTGCTGTAGTTGGTGATGAGCGCGTCCGCCACCTGCAGGTCGAGATAGTTGTCCGGATACCGGTCCTTGTACTTCAGCATCACGTGCTCGTGGCGGGCGGCCAGGTCGTCGAGCATCGCGCGGTAGTCGGCCTCAAACCGGTACGAGTCGTGCAGGCGCAGGATGACGTTGGCGCCCTGCTCTCCGATGTGGCGCACGAGGCGGTCGACGAGGTCTGCATCGGTGCCCCAGTGCTCAAAGACCTCGCCGTAGTGCCAGGTGGGGGCCACGAGGACCGTGGGCGTGTCGGCAACGTCGAAGGGGTAGTACGGCTGGGCCTGGGAGCGGTCCGTGGGCGTCCGCAGATCGTCGTGGCTGGCCGCGCCCAGGAGGTGACAGTTGTCGGGATGGAGGCCCGTCACCTCCGTCCGGTGCTTCTTGTCCCACGGCCCGAAGCACTGCCAGGCGAAGTCGGGGTTGGGCTCGCGCACGTCGCCCCAGGTGCGCCGCAGCGACCGGTGCAGCCACCAAAGCTCGTCCTCGCTGTCCGGTCCCTTCCACCCGAATCCGTGCCACAGCATCAGGGCCTTCGGGGCGGTGCGGAGGAAGGGGGTGCGGTTGTCCATGATCGTGACGTCGGCGTCGAACCCAGGGACGCCGAGGACGTGGTGCCAGAACCGTCGCGGGATGAGGTCGGCATCCAGGGGATAGAGTTCGTGCACGCCCTGGCGGCGGAACCGGTCCGGATCGTCCATGAGGACCTTGATCGTGACCCCGGGCTTCCGGTCGAGGAACTTCGTGAAGCTCCACAGGTCCGCGCCGAATGTTGTCGCCCAAATCAGTACGTTCATCGGTGGGGAAGACACGGGAAAAGAGCAAGGACGGTCGCCCGGGTCCCAGGCGGCGGAGTCCGACCGGTCCGTCACTCTGAATGCGAGCGTCCCGGATGGGTTCTTCCGGCCAACGAATACCGTCGTGCCGAGGCCCGCATCACTACCGTCCGTCGAACGCTGGTTACCGGGTCGTCTGTGCCATGTCCACCGACGGGCACGGCCAGTCCGCCACGTCGGCGGACGTCAGGGCGTGCCGGACGGCCTGTGAGATCCGGGACACCTTCGAGTCGTTGTAGGGCGGGATGACCCACTCCCACACCGTCCGCCCGTCGGGGGCCACCTCCAGCACGCGGCCGGCTTTCGTCTCCGTAAGCAGCATGTTGCCGTTCGGGAGCTGCTGCCACTTCCCCTGCGTGTCGGTGTAGAGAAGATCCGAACGAGGCGTCGGAAAGCGCACCTCGACTGAGTCGGTATGGGGCTGGACGGCTACGATGCGGCTGCCGCCCAGCATCCGCCCACGGGCCGTGAAGTTCCGGTTGTTGTCGAAGATGCCGATCCACCCGTCCCCGAGGAAGTCCGGATCGTGCTGCTGAATAAGCGGTTCCGATACGTGCCACTTCACGCGTCCGGACTTTGGGTCGACCACAAACACAAAGTTGAGTCGCCGCAAGGACACCACCAAGTCCCCGGCCTCGAACCGCGGGTACTCGTCCGCCATGGACGAGGGGAGCGGCTCCACATCGTTCAGGTGGGTAATGTCGTCTGCCCGGGGCTCGTCGTCCTCGGCCTGCGGCTGCCAGGCCCTCACAACGTACCGCTGGAGGTCGTTCGCGTAGAGAATATCGAGCACGTTCATCGTGTCGAGGACCGCCCCCTCCGGACTCACATGGAGAATCTGGTCGAGCCATACCGGATCATCGAGCCCCGCAAAGCCATTGGGGTGCTGGGCGGTCGCCGTGCGCCGCTCGTCGCTGGTTCCCGGAATCCAGAACGTGCCGTCCTCGGCCCGCGCAATGGAGTGGTGCGTCCCTCGCGGCAATCGCCAGCGGACGTCCCCGCAGGCATCGATGCGTACCGTGCCCACGTACTCGGCGTTGAACAGCACGTCGCCGTTCGGGAGCAGGTGCGATCCGTGAAGAATCTTCTGGGTCGGGTCGCCCCGCCGGTCGATCGAGTCCGGAAAAAGCGCCCCCCGGTCGACGCGCCAGGTGTGGACGGTCTCCCCCCTCCTGTTGAGGAGCTTGAAGCCAGGGTACCATTCGTCGGAGCCCTTCCACAGCGAGTTGACGAACGTCAGTCCGGGCTGCACCGCGCTCGAGTCCACGATTCGGACGCCCTGGCGGTCGTGGATCCGGGTGGTGAGGGAGGGCCGATACCATACGTTGCTGGCCTCCTGCTGCACCTGCCGGATGATCTGGTCCGGAAACAGCCCGTTCTGACGGGTCGCGTATCCGTAGAGGAACGCGAACACCGTGAGGGAGGCGACAAACGCAACTTTCTCGAGCGAAAGATCCATCAGTGTATCTCGTTGTTCGAGACAGTCGTGAGGCGCGACAGCACGCCACGTCGCCCCCCTGCCCGTCGGTCACTGCGTCGCCTGTGCCGTGTCCACCGACGAGCAGGGCCAGTCCGCCACGTCGGCGGGCGTCAGGTCGTGCCGGATGGCCTGCGAGATCCGGGACACCTTCGAGTCGTTGTAGGGCGGGATGATCCACTCCCACACCGTCCGTCCGTCGGAGGTTACCTCCACCACGCGACCAGCCTTCGATTCGGACAGGAGCATGTTTCCGTTCGGGAGCTGCTGCCACTTTCCGGTCGCGTCGGTATATAACGGATCCGAGCGCGGCGTGGGGAATCGAGCCTCGACTGAGTCGGTGTGGGGCTGGACGGCCACGATGCGGCTGCCGCCCAGCATCTTCCCCCGCTTCGTAAAGTCCATGTTGTTGTCGAAGATGCCGATCCACCCGTCCCCGAGGAAGTCCGGATCGTGCTGCTGAATGAGCGGGTCCGACACGTGCCACTTCACGGCTTTGGTGTCGGGATCGACGACGAGCACGAGATCGATCTTGCGGAGAGACAAAAGAAGGTCGCCGGCCTCGAACAGCGGATATTCGTCCGCCATGGACGAGGGGAGCGGCTCCACATCGTTCAGGTGGGTGATGTCGTTGTCCTTTGGCTCATCCTGCTCGGCCTGCGGTTCGTAGGCCTTCACGATGTACCGCTGGAGATCGTTTGCGTAAAGAAGGTCGAGCACGTTCATCGTGTCGAGGACCGCTCCCTCCGAACTCACCCGAAGAATCCGATCAATCCATATCGGGGCGTCGAGCCCCACGAAGCCATCGGGATGCCGGTCGGTCGTCAGTCGGCGCTCCTCGCTGGTGCCGGGAATCCAGAAGGTGCCGTCTTCGGCCCGGTCCACGGAGTGGTGGTTGCCCAGCGGTAGTCGCCATCGGAGGTCGCCGCAGGCGTCAATGCGCACGGTTCCTACGTAGTCGACGTTAAACACCACGTCGCCGTTCGGGAGGAGCTGCGACCCGTGGAGAATCTGCTGCGTCGGGTCGCCCCGCCGGTCGATCGAGTCCGGAAAGAGGGCGGCCCGGTCGACGCGCCAGGTGTGAACGGTCTCGCCCTGCCGGTTGAGAAGCTTGAAGCCGGGGTACCATTCGTTTTCCCCTTTCCACAGCGAGTTGACGAACGTCAGTCCGGGCTGCACCGCGCTTGAGTCCGCGATCCGGACGCCTTGGCGGTCGTAGACCCGAGTGGTGAGGGAGGGCCGGTACCACCGGTCACTGGCTTCCTCCTGCACCTGACGAATGACTTGGTCCGGGAAAAATCCATTCTGGCGGGCCGAGTATCCGTACAGAAGCGAGAGTACCGCTATGGAGACGACGAAGGCGACTTTCTCGAAGGAGAACGTGTCCATCGGTGTGTGCGGGGGGATCGGGATCGAGAGGCCGGCGCTTCTCCGGGAGGCGGCGGCGTTGTCGGGGATGAGGGTACGGGAGCAAGTGCCTCAGGCGTTCGCGGCGGAGTAGCGCCCGCGCAGGATGGAAAGGGCCTCCCGCTCGCGCAGCGCGACGAGCCCCAGCCCCACGCCGAGGGTCCCAAGCACACCGAGCACGAGGGCCACGATGGGCATTGAGGGCAGATAGGCGTCGGTGAGCCACTGGAGACCGAGCCCCGTCCCCAGCGCGGGGAGGAGCACGAGCCCGCCGGGCACAATCTTGCCGAGCAGCATGGGGAGGGGCGCGTTCAAGGCGCGAGCGCCGAAGTAGAAGAGCAACGAGACGGCGACGGGGAAGGCCGTAGCCCAGGCCCAGGCGACGCCGTTGAGTGAGAACTGTGCGCCGACCAGAAAGGCGAGGGGCATGAGGATGGAGGTGGACAGGGAGTAGAAAAAGTTGAGACGCGCCTGTCCAACGGCGTTTAGGAGCTGCGGGACGAGGGGCGACACGGCCCGCAGGAGGCCGACGAGCACGAAGATGCGCACGAGCGGAATCGCGTCGAAGTACTTCTGGTACCCCCCTACGACCAGCAGATCTTCGATGTACACCGCGATGATGACCAGCACGAGCCCGATGAGCGAAAGGTTGGCCCGGGCGATGGTGAAGAAATAGGTGCGCAGCCGGTCCACCTCGTCCTGGAGCTTCGAGAAGGCCGGATAGGCCACGTCGTTGACGGTGGAGGTCAGCGTACGGACCGGATCCGAGATGATGCGGTAGGCCATCGTGTAGATCCCCACGGCCTCCGCCCCAAAAACGCGTCCCACCAGCAAATAGTCGGCCTTGATGTAGAAGTTGTAGAGGAGGCGGGAGCCCGTGGCGTAGAGCCCAAAGGAGACGCGGGGTTTGATCTCGGCCCAGTCGAAGACCCAACTGGGCCAGTACGGGCGGAAGACGTGAAACAGCACCAGGCGTCCGACGCGGTTGCCCAGCTCTCCGAGAATGACGGACCAGGCCCCGAAGCCAGCGTATGCCAGGCCGACCATCAGCAGGGCGGACCCCAACAGGGAGGCGTTCTCGGCAAATACAATCTTCCCGAAGGCCATCTCCTTCGTGAGCAGGTTTTTGGGCACGAAGTAGAAGGAGAAGATCACCACCGACAGGCCGTACACCTGCAGCAGTGGGCCCATCTGAGACTCTCCGTAGAACTGACCGACGAGGGGGGCTGACGCGACGAGGAGCAGGTAGATGCCCCCTGAAATGAGGAGCGAGAGCCAGAACAGGGAATCGATCTCGTCCTGCGTGATGTCCTGCGCCTGCACGATGGCCACCCCCAGCCCAAGCTCCGTGACGGCCCGCAGGATGGAGAAGATGGCCAGCACAATGCTAGCGATGCCGAACGCCGACGTCGAGATCAGCTTCAGCACCACCAGGAGCGCCGCCACGTTCAGCACCTTGCTGACGGTGGTTCCGACCCCGGAGTACAGGAACGACCGGATCACCTGCCACGAGAAAGAGGCGTCGTCGGAGGTCGGTTGTCGGTCTGAAGGATCAGCGTCGGCCACGTGAGCAAGCAGAACTCACCAGTGAGCAAAGCAGTGGGGAGAGCCGTGCGGAGGCGTTGGGGAACGTCCAGGAGCCCCTCCCGCTCGCGGATCCGTC
>CAZRPQ010000153.1:0-3807 GCA_964601725.1 uncultured Salinivenus sp.
TGGCGGGCGTCTATCTGCCCGCGATGGCGCCGGTGGGCCTGCTCATGGGCGTGGCCGGGTACATCCTCGGCATCTACGCGGCGCTCGGCTGCAGCTGGCTGATCGGGCTGGTGGCCGTGGGGCTGTAGGCGCTGGGGCACGGGCCGAAAAGCCCCCATTCTCCTCCTCGTCGTGGGCCCTGGGGGCGATGGGGCGCACGGCCGGCTCATTCCACTGAAGACCGCCCCCATCGCCTCCGGCAGCCAGTTTCAGCTTTGTCCGTCGCACGCCCGCGGTACGGGCGGCGTCACGCTCGCCGTCGACGACACGCTGGGCGATGCCTTCGTGAACCTGGCAATGGCCGCCCGCCTGAACGGGACCTAGGCCTTCAGTGCCCCGTCCCACTACACGATCACGGGGCGCGACGGCGGGGCACGGACGTTGTCGGTCGGGGCACTCGTGGACCGAAGACGATGGTTCGGCGGAATCGGCGGGGCCCTTCAGAATTTAAATCCGGCTCTCGAGTCCCGGCGGCGTGTTGTGTTTCCCGGTCCTCGGGTTGCGACATCGCACCGGTCGATTCGTCCCCTCCGAGAGACCTCGGCCGAGAACCAGTACGTGACACTGCTGGGCGGCCGCCAACTGACCGGTCGGTGGGCCCTCGCCGGGAGAATCCAGTGGGGCCATCGAATGGGGCATCCTGAACCTCCGCTACACGGGGCACCTTGCGCTCGGCACCGGTCAACCGGGAGCGACGTCCGGTCCGACAGCGGATTGTGCGGCGGCGGGCGACTTCGTCGTGGCCCCGCGCGGCCCCCTGGCCGTGCAGGCGGCCCGCGTCTTTCCCCACCCGCTCTCCATCGTCATTCCGCTCCGCGGGGACGGCAAGTGAGCGTGCCCCGACGACCGGAACGCGTCTTGCAGTCCGGGATTGGTGTCACGATACGGACAAACTTGCTTCCAGGCGCGAGGATGGGGAAGGGCCACCGGGGGAGTAGCGTCAAAAACAATTGTACGGAAGCGTCAAAACTATCATCGCGCACCTTCACGGTTTGCCTCACCCAGTTCATTTCGGCCTATGCCATTCGACACACCGTCTCCCTCTTCGTCCGAGCGTCCCCACGTCGTCATCGTGGGGGCCGGATTCGCGGGGCTCGAGGCCGCCAAGTCGCTGCGCGACGCGCCGGTCCGCGTCACGCTCGTCGACCGCAACAACTATCACAAGTTTCAGCCCCTGCTCTACGAGGTGGCCATGGCCGGGCTGGAGCCGGACGACATCGCGCACAACGTGCGCAACATTTTTCAGGGGAACGAGACGGTCAACTTTCGGCTCGGCACCGTGGGAGGGATCGACACGACCCTCCAGCAGGTGCACCTGCACGGCAGCGCGCCGCTCTCGTACGACCACCTGATCCTGGCCGCGGGAGCGGTGTCCACCGACTTCGGCGTTCCGGGCGTGGAGGAGCACGCGTACCCGCTCAAGAACGTGCCCGACGCCGTCAACCTGCGCAACCGCGTGCTCCGGCAGTTCGAGCGGTACGACCGCCAGCGGGAGGGGGCCGGGGAGGGGGCTCTCACCTTCGTCGTCGTAGGCGGCGGACCGACGGGCGTGGAGATGGCGGGGGCGTTCGTGGAGCTTTTCGACACGCTCAACGACGACTTCGCCCAGTTCGACACCCGGGAGCACGCCCAGTGCCTCCTTCTGGAGATGGAGGACTACCTGCTTCCCCCCTACAAGTCGCCGCAGCGAGAATACACGCGGCAGGTCCTCGAGGCGCGGGGCGTGGACGTTCGGACCGACACGGCCGTCGAGCGGGTGGCCGCCGACCGCGTCTACCTTGCCGACGGCCCGACGATTCCGACCCAGACGCTAGTGTGGGCGGCCGGCGTGAAGGCGAGCCCGGTGGCTGACATGATCGACGCCGAGCAGGCCTGGGACGATCGGGTCGTCGTAAATCCGGACCTGACCGTGCCCGAGTGCCCGAACGTGTACGCCGTGGGTGACATGGCCGCCATCGAGGGCAAGGACGGCTACGAGCCGCAGCTCGCACAGGTCGCCATTCAGAGCGGTCGTCACGCCGCGGGTCAGATTCAGCGTCGCCTCCGCGACGGCACCCCGGAGCGATTCGAGTACTGGGACCTCGGCCAGATGGCCACGATTGGGCGGAACGCGGCCGTGGCCGAGTTTACGGTGGGCATTTCGTTCAAAGGCTTTATCGCCTGGTTCCTCTGGGTGGTCATCCACATTGCCAAGCTGGTGGGCTTCCGCAACCGGCTCAGCGCTCTCGTCAACTGGGCGTACAACTACTTCACCTACAGCCGGAGCGCGCGCCTCATTCTCGACGTGGTGCCCATTGCCGACGACGTGCCGATGGAGGTCGAAGAGGTGGACCAGCAGGTCAAAGAACGCCTGAAGACAGTGGAAACCCAGCCGCGGTAGTGCCCTTTGAGGGGCGGAGTCCAGCCGGAACCACTCCTGCCCCGGTGCCCTCGATCTGCACGTTTGTCGCCGCCCCATGTCCCCCCGCGTCTCGTCCGCGCTCTTTCATGGAGGTCTCGCCCTCATCCTCCTGCTGGTCGGTTGTAGCGATGAGGCGGGGCTTGACGTGGCCGAGGGACGGTACCGACTCTTCGTCGAGGGCGGCCTCGCAGACACGCTCACGGGCCCGGCCCTCGTGCGCGTCCAGCGCAACGGACACGTCGGCATTGAGCTGGGGCCGCGCGACGGCCCCGGGCTGTCGATTGAGGTCGCGTCGCCGTCGCGGCCCGATTCCGACGCGGACGGGGCCCCGATCCGATCGCGGGTGCAGCCCGGGCGCTACGACGTAGTGACGGCCTCGCTGCTCAACGGGCCGCGGGCCGACAGCCTGTCCGGCCTCATCGCCTTCCTCTCGGTGGCCGACGCTCAGTTCGTGGCGACGCAGGGCCACCTCTCGGTGACCCGCGTGGGCGACGGGAGGGTGGAGGGGACGTTCGGGCTTGAGATGACGGAGCGGGCGGACGGGCGCACGGTGCGGGTAACGGGGGCACTGCGGGCGACGCGGCCGTGACGCGGCCCGAATGAGTACCGACGGCTGTCGAGTACGAGTACTCCCGGGGGGCCGCAGATGTCTCGCCAAACAGGCTCTCAGAACCCGAATGGCTCTTCGCCATGCCACGGCCGCCAAAGCACGTAGAGCATGCCGGCGGCTGCCAGATAGGTGGTCCCGCTGATTTTCGCAAGCCTGACAGAGGGGTCAGATTATTGGCGATTCTCCGGGTTGGGGTCCTCAAAGTAGCTGTCCCCAGAGATCAGGAGGCTCTCCGCTGCGCAGAACCCCGCCCGCCAAGCGTCCAGGAGACTGGGATCTTCGACCATCTCGAAGATGCTGCTCTGGTTGAAAATCGTGCTCTGGTCGGGGTTGGCAGGTCCGTTCTCCATCCGGTACGTCCAGCCTTCTTTCCATGCTCGACGCCGGACAGGGTGATCCTCTTCGCTGATTGGGCAGTGTTCTTGCCACGTTTTCGGCATGGCAGAGGGGAGGGGGTTGGCCGTGGCCGACAGGACGGGCTGCACCCTACTGCATTTCCAGATCCGTGATCTCCGTCTCGTCAAAGGCAACTGCGAACCGGGCTTCTTGGAGGCCGTCTCGCTGGTCGCTGAGCGTCACCATCGAGTCGTTGCCATTCTCACGGGCGAGCCGTTCGGAGAGCACAAGGGCAACACCGAGGGTCTCGCGCAGACGATGGCTAAGATGGCGCGTCCGTTCGTCGGGAGCGTCCTCGTCCAAATAGATCGTGTTCGCGAGGTACTCCGCTTTGCTGGCGAGGTCTGAAAGCCGTCCGGCT
>CAZRPQ010000153.1:3907-5914 GCA_964601725.1 uncultured Salinivenus sp.
CCGGCTCGTGGTGCTTCGGGCAGATCCAGTGTCGGGAGCCCTCCTCTGTAAGCCTCGTGGTTTGCTTCCCTCCGAGATCCCGCAGCTGCGGTGCAGCGTCGTTGTCTTTGGCGTGCGCAGTCACCGTCTGGGTCCGCCCGCACACCGCACACGTCGCCTTGTCGCACCGCCTCAGAGCGCCGGGGCCTGCGCGTTGAGGATCGATCGGGGTTGAGGGCCGGGTTTGTCGGCCATACTGATCGATCGTCGCTCTTGTGTAGAACGGTGCAGAGGTCCTCAACGTCCTGCATTCGTCGAAATTCCGAGGGCCTGTTTCTTCCAGAATTTCGGCGCCCCGCGGGGAGTAGGGCCGCATCGCGGGCCGACTGAAACGAGGTCATGCCCCGGGTGCATGCGGCCCTACGTCCACGCGGGCGCTGTTTTCGAGGGCAGGACCACACTTGCACGATACTACCGAAGAGCGTCGATCATTTTGCGTTCGTTCGCCGTTGGGTGCGAAAGTCTAAAAGAAAGGCGGTTTTGTGTCAAACTGCGAACGAAAATGGAGAGATCAGGCAGGCCGGTGATCAGGCAGGTCGACGGAGTGCGTTCCGGCTCAACATACCTCAAACGACCCCGCCCATTCTGTGCTTTCTGTGACACCCTACACGCGCGCCGATTCCTGGACGCTGTTCGAAGACGAAAGAGCACTCCGCGTCCGGGGGGGCTGTGACGTCAGATAGCGCCAAACGTCAGCGGGATTTACAGACTTCACGCTCACGGGCGCGTGGCCGTTCTACTGGGGCAGAAATTCGGTGCCCCCATCCCGAAAGTATTCGAGGACAGGCAGCTCCCGCGCCCCCATCCCGAAAGGGTTCGGGACACGTTCGCTCGTGCTTTCCGGGCATCTCACCCACGACCAGAGGCAGTTGAGCCTCTGCTGCTCGACCGGATTTTTAACATGCGATCGCCCCGCATCACACCGTTCAGGTTCGCATCAATCTCTTCTGTCCTCTATGTTTTTCTCTTCGAACGACTCGAACAGTGTGGAGACGCCCTCGCTTCGCTGGGCAGTTCCAGGCCTCCTGGGTCGGGGAAGGAGCGTCGGGAATGCAGGCAAGATCCCAAAAAGTCAGAGACGGCCGTGACCTACCATCAGATCTTGAAGCGCTACACCGGGTTTTCGTGTCCCATCTTCGGGTTGCAGTGGGACGCGTCCGCCTCGGATACCGAGGTCGCACGAGACGTGGTGGCTGATCTCGCGGATCGACGCGTCTTGTACGCCCCGATCCGCATCGACGAGACTGCTCACTACGTCGAATCCGTGGGCGAAATCGGGGACCGCCTCGCGGACGCGCTCGATGAGTTGGAGTATCAGTCGCCGCTGGACAATCAGGTTCGGAAGATGCGGCGGGCAGCCCGCAGATTCATCGATCGCGTCGGGCATTCGGGGTTCGACACGTTCGCGCCGCCGGTACAGCGATCGGTCCTTCGGCGGGAGCTGGCCCGGCTCCGGGAAAAGTTTGGGGAGGCCGTGGCCGAGCTGTCCATCAGCCATGGCGTTGAGGTCGACGATGACCTCGCCTCAATCATTCCGTTCGACCATCTGGCCGGGTAAGGCCGACCGCGCGGATTGCTCGCTGGAGGCATTCCGAGACAGCCGGGGGAGACAGCCGGAGGCGAACCAAGCTCGCTCGCCAAGACGGCAGGATCAGCAGTGAATGCCCGTTGGCCTCGGCGATCCGCAACCGGACGCAACGACTGGACCGGAGCGGGGTTAGTAACGCCCCTTCGTCGACGGATCGCAATTTCCCCTCAGCATTCCATGCCTGTCCTCTCGTTCGACGACCTTGACCGCTCCGAAGAGATCCCTGGCTACCTGGGCGCGTTCGTGCACGGGGAGAACATGACCGTGACAAACTGGTCGGTGGAGGCCGGGGCCACGTTTCCCGAGCACGCGCATCCCCACGAGCAAATCTCGATCGTGGTGGAGGGCGAGTTCGAACTCACGCTCGACGGGGAGACCGA
>CAZRPQ010000154.1:0-5914 GCA_964601725.1 uncultured Salinivenus sp.
CGATGAGCGCGTTGAACGTCTCCGGGTCGGTCAGCGCCGTCAGGCCCCAGATGTGGATGATGAGATAGACGACAAGCCCCACCCCGGTGAGGCGGTGCATCATCCACGCAAACATGCCGGTACGGATGCGATAGCGCTGGAACCGGCTCTCCTGTTCGACGGGCCCGTCCGTTTGCGGGGCGGTCGCCGTGGGACGTTCTTCGGTGTCAACTGCCATGGGTCTTTGGGGCTTGTGGCGAAGCGGCACTGCCGAGGGTCAAGAAAACGCACGCGGTGGACGACACTCCGTTCCGCGAGGCGGAGATCTGTTTCGGAAATCGAACAGCCCCTATCGGTCTTCAATCGGGTCCACGGTTCGGTCGTGGATTCCCACATACTGCGCACGCGGTCGGATGAGGCGGTTGTCGGCCCACTGCTCCAAGAGGTGAGCCGTCCATCCGGCGGATCGGCTCAGGGCAAAGATGGTCGTGAACAGATCGGGGTCGAGGCCGAGCTGGTAGTAGATGGAGCCACTGAAGAAGTCCACGTTGGGGTCGATTCCCGTTTCCGCCTCCATCGTCTCGTGGATGGCGGTGGTGTACTCGTACCATTTCATCTCGCCGGCCTCCTCGCTCAGCTCCTTCACCATGCCGCGGAGGATGGCGGCGCGGGGGTCCATGGTGTTGTACACGCGGTGGCCGAAGCCCATGATGCGCTCATCCTCAGCCAGGCGCTGCTTCACGTACTCGGTCGGATCGGCGCCTGCCTCGTCGATCTCGAGCAGCATACGCATCACCTCCTGATTGGCTCCCCCGTGCAGCGGACCCTTGAGGGCGCCAATGGCGCCGGAGACCGCCGAATACATGTCCGCAAACGTGGACCCGATGACGCGACTGGTAAACGTAGAGGCATTTAGGCCGTGGTCGGCGTGGAGCACGAGGCAGACGTCGAAGGTCTTCTCGGCGGCCTCGCCCGGCTCTTCGCCGTTGAGCATGTAGAGAAAGTTGTGGGCCATCGATCCGTGGTCGAGCGGCTCGACGGGGTTTTTCCCTTTCCGCAGTCGATCGAAGGCCGCGATGATGGCCGGAATCTGAGCCAGGATGCGGTCGGCCTTTCGGTGATTGGCAGCCTCCTCCATCGTGTCGGCCTCGTCGTCGTAGAGGCCTAGGGCCGACACCGCGGTGCGCAGGACCGCCATCGCGTGGGCATCATCGGGCGTGTTGCGGAGGAGGTCGATCACAGGGGACGGCAGGGCCCGCTCGCTGCGCAGATGTGCGGTGAAGTCGTCAAGCTCCTCCTGGGTGGGAAGCGCTCCATGCCGAAGCAGGTAGACAACCTCCTCGAAGGTGGCATGCTCGGCCAGGTCGTGAATGTCGTAGCCCCGATAGACGAGTTGTCCTTTGTCTCCGTCGATTGAGGAGAGCTCGGATTCAAGGGCGATGACGCCTTCGAGACCCTCCGCTTTGATGGGTGCATTGTCCGCCGTCAGTTCCGTTACTGTTTCTTGGTCAGCCATATCAATCGGAAGATGGGTGAGCAGAAGTGCGTTGGGTGAGGGGCCGTGAAGTGAATCGACGGTCCCGAGGCCGTCGTCGGCCGGAGACGAGGGCGTGGGCGCACGGGAGTTTTCGCGTCGTCATGGGCTGGGCCCTTCGGAGGGTCGTGGGAGAGGCTTTGGGAGCACTTCCACACGGAACCGAAGGGCTCGCCCCAGCGCGGGTTTCACCCCGCCCCTGGGTTTGTCTCCGGGCATGTTACACCATACAAAAACCGGGAATGTGAAGCCACGAATTTTGATTTAAGGGACAGGGCAGAGCGTCGTCGGGATCATTTGGACGGGGGAAACAATACTCCTTACCACACTAAGTGCTCGCCGGGCTGTCCCGGCGTGTGCAGGGATGCCTCCGCGAGCGGCTGAGGTTGTGCTGCTCGTTGGCCGAGCCCGAGCGTGAGGACGCGCGGACCGATCGCTCTGCATGGCAGACGCGCGGTCTGCGCGCCATCGCGCCGCCGACGCACACTCGGCCCGTGGGGGGCATCCCGCTCCCTTTGGCTGCCCCTCGGCGCAGCCGCTCCTCGTTCGAACCCATTTGCTCACGAGTCAATCCGTGCCCGAGCACTCGGTGCCGTTACAGGGCGCGTCGATGCATCGCACAGCGGTGCTTCGTGGTCGGTCGTCGCACGGCGGCCGGTCCGCCGTCCTGATGGCAGTTCGGTTCGGTCCTCTCGGTGTTGTTCTCTTTTGTTGATGCTTCGAGTTGTCCGTTGGACCCATACCCGCCAGCCGGCCCGGGGGCAGGCACACCCCAGCCCCACGTATGTCTAAAGAAATTGTCTTCAACGTCGGTACCCAGCAGACGCGCATCGCCATTGTCGAAGATGGCAAGCTCGCTGAACTTTACATCGAAGACGCCGAGCACAAGCGCACGATCGGCAACCTGTGCCTCGGCCGGATCCGCAAGGTGATGCCTAGCATTCAGGCGGCCTTCGTGGACATTGGTCAGGAGCAGGATGCGTTTCTCCACTTCTCGGACCTGTCGGACAACCTGCCCTACCTGCTCGACTTCCTCGGCCTCGAAGAGCCGACGGTCGAGTCCATCGATGTGCCGAAGGGCAAGAAAGACTGGGACAAGCGCCCGTCCGACATTCTGAATCGAGGGCAGGCGATCCTCGTGCAGATCACCAAGGAGCCCATCTCGAACAAGGGCAGCCGCATCTCCACGGACATCTCCCTTGCCGGGCGCTTTCTGGTGCTGGTGCCGCTGCAAAACTACGTCGCCGTCTCGCGCAAGATTACCGACGATGAAGAGCGGCGGCGTCTCGAATCGCTGGCCAGCAGCCTCGTGCCGGACGGCGTCGGCGTGATTGTGCGCACCGTCGCCCAGGATCGGGACGCCAAGTCGCTGGACAAGGACATGAAGCTTCTGATGGAGCGGTGGCGCCGGGTGGAGAAGCGCCTCAAGGAAAAGCCCAACCCCCCGGCGCTCGTGCACGAGGACGTCGACATGGCCTCCTCCATCGTCCGGGACGAGTTCTCGGAGGAATACGACCGCATTCTGGTCGACCACGAGGGGCTCTACCACAGCATCCAGAGCTACGTCCGCGCCGTGGCGCCGCAGATGGTGAACCGGGTGCAGTTGCACGAGAGCGACGAGCCCGTCTTCAAGTCTGTGGGCATTCAGCACGGGGCCGACCGTGCGTTCAAGGACCGCGTGGAACTGCCCTCCGGCGGCTACCTCTTTATCGAGAAGACCGAGGCGATGCACGTCGTCGACGTCAACTCGGGCCGCTCCGGCAAGGGCAAGTCCCAGTCCGAAAACTCGCTCAACGTGAACATGGAGGCGGCCCGGGTGATCGCCCGGCAGATTCGCCTCCGCGACCTCGGCGGCATCATCGTTGTCGACTTCATCGACCTGTACGACGAGGACGACAAGCAGAAAGTCTACGACGAGCTCAAAAAAGGATTCGAGGAAGACCGCGCGGTGACGAAGGTGCTGCCGATGAGCGACTTTGGCCTCGTCGAGATTACCCGCCAGCGGCTACGGCCCAGCATCACGACGACGTTCTCGTCGGCCAACGGGGCGCCGTCCGACGACGGGGACGGCGGCGCCGATCCGGAAGAGCTCCGCCAGGCGGAGCGCAAGATCCGGCGCCTGGAGGACGAGGTCGACCAGCGCGAGCGAGAGGTCGAGCGTCTCAAGGAGGAGGACGACACGCCGGACGCGGAGGTGGAGGCCCTTCGTCAGAAAATTCAGTCGCTCGAAGACGAGCTTGAGGCGGCCCGCGCCCAGCAACAGACGACGAATGAGCCCGAGCCTGCCCCCTCCGGTGCCCCCGAGCAGCCGACTGACCTGGAGGAGGGCGCAGCCCCGGACGAGCTCGTGGAGGAGATCGAGCAGTGGATCGTCGATCACAGCGACCAGCACCGGGCCGTCACGCTTCGGGTCCATCCCTTCGTCGCGGCGTTTCTGCGGCGGCCCGTGCCCACGCACACGACCCGCTGGTTCATGGAGCATCTCGTGCGGGTGCACCTCGAAGACGACGCGGACGTACCGCCCCACACCTTCCGCGTGGCAGACGCCCAGTCCGGGGCGCCGCTCCCGGAATCGCCGTAGACTTGGGCGTGGGAGTGGAGGACGTGGGAGCATGGGGAGAAACAACTGTGCGGCCTCTCGGAATGAGAAGGAGCCGCGTTGATTTCGGAGTGTGAGCGTGCTGTATGGACACCGTTGTGATCATTGAGGAGCTGGAAGACGTCGCCGCCCGGCTTGGGGTCGAGGTGCGGTCCGAGCCTGGCAACTTTCGCGGAGGGCGCTGTGTGGTGGACGGGGAGGAGATCATTATGCTCAACGAGAACGACCTGCCCGAAACGCAGCTGGTCGTGCTGGCCGAAGCTCTGCGGGAGGCGCCCCTCGACACCATTTACTTGAAGCCGGCGGTGCGACGGGCCCTCGAAGAGGCCTGGGCCGAGTCCGCGTCGGCGGAGGCCTCGCATGAGAACGACTAATTCCGAGACGCCCGCCGCCATCTCTTTCGCCGACCGGCATGCCAACACGCCTTCGCTCTCCGTCACGCTACTCGGGACGGGCACCTCGACCGGCATCCCCGTCATTGGGTGCGACTGTGACGTCTGCACCTCCGAGGATCCCCGCGACGCCCGCACCCGCTGCGCCTGCTACGTGCAGGTGGGGAGCATGGGCATTCTCATCGACACGGGGCCGGATTTCCGGCGGCAGGCGCTGCGGGAAGGCATCGAGCGCATCGACGCGGTCTGCTACACCCACCACCACTTCGACCATGTCGTCGGGATCGACGACCTGCGGCCCTTCTTCTTCGAGAATAAGCGACCCATTCCGTGCTACGCCCATGCCGACACGGCGGCGCGGCTCCGTCGCAACTACGACTACATCGTGGGCGACAACCCCTACCCTGGCGCCGCCAATCTCAACGTCGAGGTGGTGGACGCGCCCTTCGAAGTGCCGAGCCGGTACGACGACGCCGCTCCGGTCTCCATCGATCCGGTGCAGCTCCGCCACGGCGACATGCCGGTCTACGGCTACCGCCTCGGTCGCTTCGCGTACCTGACGGACGCGAGCGCCATCCCCGAGTCGAGCTTCGACCGGCTGCAGGGCATCGATGTGCTCGTCCTCGACGCGCTCCGCTCGGAGCCCCATCCCACCCACTTCTCGTTCGAGGAGGCGGTGGCCGCGGCCCGCCGCATCGGGGCGCGGACAACGTACTTCGTGCACATGACACACGCCGTGCCCCACGCTGAGGCGGAGGCCGCGCTGCCCGACGACATCCACCTTGCCTACGACGGGCTCACCCTCGAGGTGCCGGCCTACGACGGGTCTGCGTAGGAGCAATGCAAGGAGCCTCCAGCATCGCCAGTTGGTTTTTTGTCACGTTTTGCCTGGTCCCATGCACGCTGTCGTCACAGAGGTCGAGGTTCGAACCATTCCCTTCACCGTTCCGCAGGAGGATCGGCCCTGGGATCTGTTCTCCGGGCCGGACCTCTGCTACGAGGTCCATGGCCCAGACGGGACGCGTCTGCATGTCAGCGACGCCACCGACGACGTGCGCCCGTCCGACCTGCCGGTGACGCTGGAGGGAGAAGTTGTCCTGGAAGACTCGGGGCCGCATGTGCTCCGGCTTCTGGACGAGGACCTCACCGAGAATGAAGTGGTGGCGCGCATTGCGTTCGAGCCCAGGCGGCTGGCCGAGGTCGAACAGGGCCCCGAACCGCCGAGCTGTGTTCAGTTCGAGGATGGGGACACCACGTTGCGGCTGATCCTGACGTGGAAATAGCTCCCCCAAGGCGTTCCCCTGATGTTGCGGTATCCCCGAGCAATCAGATCCGGGTGTCCTCACGCGCCGCATTCCGGGCCCTCCAGGCAACCCGTCGAAACGGTCCGTACCAGCGGATTCAAAGACT
>CAZRPQ010000155.1:0-3181 GCA_964601725.1 uncultured Salinivenus sp.
CATTGGGGTCCGAGTTGGCCACGTCGATGCCGCCGATGGAGGACACCTCAAAGTCCCCGTCGGAGACGTTGTGCCAGTCCTGCCCGGCGTTGGTCGTCTTCCAGACGCCGCCGCCGGTGGTGCCCATGAAGTAGGTATCGGGCTGGCCGGCAATGCCGGTGACGGCCGTGGAGCGGCCCCCGCGGTACGGACCGATCATGCGGTACTCCAGGTCGTCGAAGTGGGACGAGTCGTGGACCACGTGCTCGTCGTCGGAGGACTGGGCCGTGGCGGGGGGAGCGGCGAGGCTGAACCCGAGGCCCACGAGGATCAGCGAGACGATGATGGGAAACAGGAGGGCGCGACCAGACCGAAACATAGAGCGAATCGCCGGTGGGAGAGAAACACGAGTACGCCGGTCCGTGCATTGGTCGCACGGGAACGACCACAACGTAAGGACTGAGATCCTGAGGAAAAAGGATCCTCCGGTCCCTGCGCGGCGGATTCGCGGAGAGGCGTCTCGGAATCGTCGTGCCCTCGTTTCGTTCTCTCCGGAAGAGAGGCGTGGCGAGGCACAATCTGCAGCCGCAGTGGTCGCCCGCCTACGGGGTGCCCTGTCTCGGCACTGTTGGACCAAGACGAAGCAGCAGGAATGCCTTGCGCGAGGCGAGTAAGGATGCACAGGAGGACCCAACCCAAAAAAACCGTCACGGGACCAAGCAGTGGGGAGAGAGGCGGGGATGTGAACGAGTGAGGTTCACCGGGAACGACGGTCGATGGCGGTCCGCCGACCGCGGTCGCCACACACTGAGGCAGCCACGTCCGTGTCCCCACTCCACGGTGTTGACGTGCGCTCCATTGCTCGACCTGGCGGCGAACGCACGATCGCCCCGGCCGAGGGGTTTATTTCCTGCTCGCTGGTTGTTATCAATCGAATGTTCATGGACGCGACTCTTCGTGTCGAGATGTGAGCATGGAATGAATCTTGATGGTTTATTCCATCACCGCGCATCGAAACGTGCACTGCGGGGTGTACTGTAGCGTCAACTGATCGTGTGGAGCTTGATTGATTCCGCTCATGTTTCAATCCCCTTGCGACTGCACACAGCGGCGCCCGGGCCTCGTACCCGTTCTGCTCTGCCTCCTCTGCACCGCGCTGATCGGGGCGGGGCACTGCGCCTCTGCCCAAACGGTTCCGGGAAGGGCTTCTTCGGGGGACGACGAAACGGCCCGCGATTCGTCGTCGCAGAGGGCCGCGAACGAGAACCTGGATCGGGCGGAGCGCCTGCGCCGCCGCCGACGGTCGAAGGCGCGAAGCGGCCACGCTCCCGACCCGGGATTTTTTGAGAAGGTAGATCGGAGCGTCGTGAAACCGGCGATCTCCGTCCTCTCGAACCGGATCGCTCTGAAGGTCCCCGAACTGGGCCTGTCGGGCCTCCAACCCGTGTTCGGGAAAACGGGCGGAGGATTTACGTCGGGGCTTCTCTACGAGCCGCCCTTCGCCCGCGAGAAGGATCAACTGCTCAGTTTCGAGGCTGTGGGCGGCCTGAATCGGTACTACAGGGGCGAGGTGCTCTTTGGCATCGAACGGGGCCGATACGTGGGCTACGCGTTTGCCCGCTACCGGCACCGGCCCGAGGAGAAGTTCTTCGGAATTGGATCCGGAAGCAAGAAGGCGGATGAATCGACGTTCCGGTTGAACGAAGGGCTCTTCGGGGCTCTTGGGGGACGCTCGTTGGGGGAAAACGCGCTGGTCGGCGGACATCTCTCGTATCAGTTTAATCGAGTCAGGAAGGGGCGCGGGACCGGTCCTCAGGTGAGGAAGCGCTTCGGGGACGGTCTCCCCGGGGGAACAGGGGGGACCGACCACCTCATGGTCGGGGCGTTCTTCGAGTACGATTCGCGGAATGCCTCCTCCCAGCGCGCCTTTGGACACCGCTTTGCGCCCACGGAGAATCGGTTGCGGAGCGTGTCGCTCGAGGCCTCCCGTGGGTTCTACCTGTCCACCGAGGTCACCCACAACGTCGACACCCAGGCCGAACAGTTCGGCTTCACGCGCTACACGCTCGACGCGCGGGAGTTCATCCCCATCGACGAGGAGCTCCTTCACGGATTCGCCTTTCGTCAGTTTGCCTCCTTCACCCAGTCGGGGGAGGGGGAGGTGCCGTTCTACCGCCTCCAATCGATTGGCGGATCGCGATCCCTCCGCGGCTACGAGGGCGGCCGGTTCCGCGACCGCAACGTGGTACTGGTCAACGCGGAGGTGCGGTGTCAGATCTGGCACCAGCTCGACATGGCCCTGTTCACCGACGCCGGACATGTGTTCAATGACGTGGACGGCCTCGGCGAGGGCGGGGTGCACGTCGGATACGGGGTCGGATTTCGGTACCGGAAGGACGGGAAGACGCTCGGGCGAATCGATCTCGCACGTAGTGACGAGGGGATGCAAGTGACCCTGGATCTCGGCTCGCTCTTTTAGTCTCGCTGGGAAGCAAGCGTCGTTCATTCGGACGTGCTGTACCTGGCTCCCATGAACCGACGCGGCCTGGTCGTTCTTCTGCTTGCCCTCCTGGGTCCAGCCCTCGCGACGCCCGCCGCCGCACAGCGCTTCCTGCCCGACGATCCGTTGTGGGCGGATCCCGACCGCATGGACATGCCGTTTCCCGAGCCGCAGCCGGCGGCGGAGGGGGTCGGGCCGTTTGAGTTCCTGAAACGCACCTTCGGCTCCCCGGGAGAACACACGGGGCCGGCGCAGAACGTGAACACGGTGGGCGGCGTCCCGAACTCGTCGTGGTACACGAATCGCCACTACCGTGTCCCCATGTCGGAAGCGGGGCTGCGACGGGGCCCGAATAAGACGCAAGGCCCGTCGATGCAGGCGCCCTGGCGCGTCGTCCGCGTCGTTCGGCAGGAGGGCCTCCCGCAGGCGGTCGTGAAAGATGCGACGGACCGCCGGTTCCGGCTCCTCTTCGACGCGCCCGCGCACCCCGAGATGGCCACGGGAGCGGCAATGATCGGCAGCCGTCTGCTGTACGCCCTCGGGTACAATGTGCCGCACCACTGGCTCCGGTTCATCCAGGCCGACCACTTGACCGCGGCCGCCGACACCAGCGTCACAGAGACGGACGTCGACAGCCTCCTCGCACAGGCGTACCAGCGCCCCGACCGAGAGGGAGGAAGTGCTTTCAGAGTGCGCCCCGAC
>CAZRPQ010000155.1:3281-5880 GCA_964601725.1 uncultured Salinivenus sp.
CGCCCCGACAGCACGTATCGCGTTCTGGTGACCCGGATTCCAGGCGTCGAGCGCCGCATTGGCCCGTTTTCGTTCCACGGCACCCGCCCCGATGACGGCAACGACGTGTTCCCACACGAGGCGCGCCGCGAGCTCCGGGGGCTGAAGGTGATCGCCGCATGGATCAATTACACCAATATCGACCGTCGCCACACGCTCAGCGTGGGCGTGCGCGAGCAGGGGCGCCGGTTCGTGCGGCACTACCTCACCGACCTGCACCTGACGCTTGGAAGCGGCGGGGCGACCCCGAACCCCCGCTGGGCCGGGCACGAGCACGTTCTCGAACTGGGCCAGGTGTTTAAGCGGATGGGAACGCTCGGGCTGAGTGGGGGAGACTGGGCCGAAGGGGCGTTCCCGAAATGGCCAGCCGTAGGCCACTTCGGAGCGGCGCATTTTGAGCCCGACGAATGGCGCCCGAAGTGGCCCAATCCGGCATTCAAGCGGTGTGACTCGGCCGACGCCTTTTGGGCCGCCAAGCAAGTGCGGCATTTCTCGGACTCAGACCTGGAGGCAATCGTCGCCACCGCCGCGTACTCGTCCCCACAGGTTGCCGACTACATGTTGCGAACGCTGAAACAGCGGCGCGACTCCATTGCCCAGGAATACCTTCACTGGGGAGGCGGGCTTGACCGATTCACCGTTCAGGGCGGACGGCTCACCTTCCACGACCTGCGTGCGGAATATGGACTTGCTCCCGACTCGGTGCGCCGGACCATCACGTGGCACGCCTACGATAATCGGCAGGAACGGGCGGGAGAAAAGCTCCGCGAGAGGACTTCAAGTGACGAAGCGGTTCCACTTCCGTCGAACGGTGCCCCACCGTTCCTGCGAGCAACCCTGAAGGCGCCTCGGGGCGGGACGACGCGCGTCTTCCTGCGACGAACCCTGGCCCTCGCGGCCTCGTCACCGAGAGGGGGAGCCCTGTACGAGGTGGTCGGCCTCGAGCGGTCGGGGGGAGCCCCGATAGGACTTGCCTCTGAATGACCGGGACCGCTCCGGGTAGAACTCCCTCCCGTTCGCTCCAGAAGCCAGGAGGGACGGAAGGAGAGCTCAACGGAAGGTCGCAGCACTCGAAGGTCCCCGGGCGCCAGAACCGATGACAGCGCACTACGCCGCGTCCGAAAGGCGGGCCGATTCTCGTTTGATCTGGTCGAGGAGGCCCGGGTCGTGCTCCACGAGGCGTTCGACGAGGGAGATGAGGTCGTTCCGGTCCAGGTGCTCCACGAGGTCGGCTACGGCTGCTGGTTCCGATTTCGGCACGTCCCCGGCATCGAGCACCTTCAGCAGCGTCGCGACGATGTGCTTGCACCAGGTTCCCCCATGGTACGGGCACGTGCACGCCACGTCGGTAACGTCGTCCGCGTCGAACTGGATGGTGACGAGGTAGGGGTGCACGTCGCTGCCCTGCACCTGTGCCTTCAAGGTGTGCTCGTCGCTCTGCTTCAGGGCCTTGACCGCCCCGTCCGCAAGGTATTGTTGGCCGCGCTCGAACGACCCGCCGGCGGTATGCTCCTGAATGTCGTCTTTCGTGAGGGTCGGGAATGCCATGGGGCAGGCGTAGGAAGGAGGCAAGAGACGAGGTCAAGCGTTCGTCGCAGAGGGGGAGGCGTCGTGGGCCGTGACGGCCACATGCTCGAGGAAGTTGTCGAAGATTCGCGTGGTCGGCCGAGCAGCCTCCACGTTTGCCTCGGTGCAGGTGTCGAGGGCCTGTTGAATGGTCCGGTCGGACAGTTCCTTGGAATGGATCATTGACGTGGCTGTCTGCAGGTCGTACTCGGGGTGAAACTGCATGGCGTAAATCTGATCCCGCCGGAAGGCCTGTACGCCTGTCTCGTTGGACGCCAGGAGACGGGCGTCGGGCGGCATCTTCACCACGTGGTCCGAGTGGGTGGCAAAGACAGTGAAGGGGTCCGAGAGGCCGTTCCAGATCGGATCGTCCGCCTCCTGGTTGACCTGGACGTATCCGAGCTCGTAGGAGCCGCCCCGCACGGTGCCCCCGAGGATCTGGGCCAGGAGCTGGTGGCCCCAACAGACGCCGAGGATGGGGAGGCCGTCGGCGATGGCTCCCTCTGTCCACCGGCCCAATTCCCGAATCCAGGGGCGATGGTCGTCGTAGACGGACGACTGCGAGCCGCTGATAATCACGCCGTCGAAAGATTGAATGGGACCGGCGTCCGTCTGGATGGGGACCGGGTCGCCGATGGGAGGTGGGATGTCCCCCTCGTTGGCGTCGTAGGTGGTGAGGGAAGCGTTCACCTCCCGCTGGAAGTTGCGTTTGGCGTGCGGTGTGCCGAGCGAGGCGTCGATCAGGGCGAGATGCATCACGGGAAGCGCGTTTGTTCAACAGATCCTCATTAAATCACCGCTAAAGCGGAGGTGCGTTCCGCGAGGCGGAGATCGGGAGAGGGGGGGCGGTGAGGACCCCGCTCCTCTCTTCACCACCGACAGACCTCCCGGACGATCCAGTCCTGTGTCAACCCCCTAATTCTCCAAATGAAACGGAGCTGCCTCGTGTCGTGATGCGTGAGGAGGGATGCGTGAAGGGTGTGCCGTGTGCCGT
>CAZRPQ010000156.1:0-1146 GCA_964601725.1 uncultured Salinivenus sp.
CTGGATCCCTCGGGCACCACTCCTAACCCCGACCCGCGGAGCTTTATCGTCGATCACCGCGTGGAGACGAACACGCCGGAAGGATCGACCCTTCGGTTTGTCGGGGCAGACAACCACGTCGTTCAGGGGCGCAACCAAACTTCTAGTAGAAATCCGCGCTCGGCGACCTTTGAACTGCCGACGACGGTCATAGAGAAGACGGATAACACGACGTCTGGGGCGCCGCCATTCCTTCCGGCGGACGCCTCCGTCGCGATCGCTGTGATCACAACGCCCATTGGTGTGACCAACACGTTCGAGGTTGATGGAGACTTTGTGGCCAGCTCGGTGGGCGACGAGCTTGGATCCGGAGAGGGGTTCTTCGTCCTCGGCCTGGACGCCTTCGACGTGGCGGGCAACTTCAGCCACCAGTCCGGGAACGGCGTCGTCGCCGCAAGCGAAGAGTTTACAGTCGGCGAGGATCTTACGAAGGAAACTCCTGACGACCCCACCACGATCCTCCTCGGTGCTGCCGGCGACCTGATCGATGTGGGTGGAGACGTGACCCACTCGGAAGCGACAGACGACCTGTTCGTGAACAACATCAGTCCTGGCGGCGGGCTTCTGATGTGGACCTTCGGAGCCGTAGGTGACGACGAGAGCGCGATCACCGTCGGCGGGGACGTCACCCAGGAAGACGGCTACGCCAGCTTTGCCACCACGCTTGGCCCCAACACGGCCACGGAGCGCTTCTCCGCCGATGGAGACGTGACGATCAACGGCGGTCAGTTTTTCCTCGATAACCCCCTCGTCAGCAGCGTCGGCGGGCCAGTTGCCAGCATGGTGGCCGACATCACCGGCGAGGTGTCCGTACTGGGAGGAGGGTTCACGTCGAACCTGGCTGGCATTTCTCCCAGCACGTCGACCGCGAACCGCCTGGAGGAGCTTTCGGCGAGTGCCCTGACGATCGGTACGGACAGCGCAGAGGCAGAGGGCCAGTCCCTCGTGAAGTCGGATCACCTGTCGGACGTCACGAGCCGTGCCTTCGCGGGGCTGGACCGGGCGGAGGAGTTCAACCAGAACTTCGCCCCGGATGGCTTCACGGGAGGGGATAACCCCAGGAACCCTGTCCTAGGTGTCGTAGATAGCCCGAACCCATCAGGAGAT
>CAZRPQ010000156.1:1246-5875 GCA_964601725.1 uncultured Salinivenus sp.
ATCAGTCGGAGGCTCCCCTACTCCGGACTCGAAGTCCGACCACGAGGGGAGCTACGACCGGTTTGATATCGCAAACGAGACGACCGTTCGCGAAGACGGCCGCTTCTTCCTCGATGGACACGCGCTCAACGTGGGCGGTGACTTCACGTTTGTCGGGTTCGGGGACATCGACACCACGAACCCGGATGCGACGACCGCTGGCCTTGCGGGCCTCGTCCGCCTCAATGGGGACGAAGAACAGTCCGTCACGGTGGGAGACACTCCGAACCAGTACCTGCATGGCCTGGAGGTGGACGGAGCCGGTGCCGCCTTGGGGAGCACCCTCACCCTCAGCACGGCCGCTACGTCCGCCCTCCCCACCGTTGGTGGACCACCAGTCCCGAACGACAAGTTCGATCGGGACTTCGGCACGCTCTTCCTCGAGAGCGGAAATGTCGTGACCGGGCCGGATAGCCTCATCGTGACCGCGCCGGTGCCGACAGGTGGCGGCGACCTGCTTCAGGCGAATAACGCCGATGACGTAAGTCCTCCAGGGACTCCAGGTGACCGACCCTCTGCCGTTCTCGGAGGCTCCAGAAACAGCCACATCATTGGCACGCTGACCCGAAACATCGGGGACACGACCCCGAACACCGGCGGATTTGTGGATGACGGATACATCTACCCGCTAGGTAACGGCGAGAACTACAGGGCGATCGTGGTCCAGCCGGCCTCGGACTTCGGTGAGACGCAGTTCTTCACCGGAACGCTCGCGTCGGATCCGGCCATCGACCTGCCCGACGGCTTGACCTCTCGGGCGGAGGACCCGGAGACTGGAGATGAGTTCGATCTCAATCTAGATATCCAGTCCGAGCCTTACTTCCTGGTTAACAGCGAAGAGGTCCCGAACGAGAACGTAAACGTACGGGTCATTGCTGGAGGAATACCTCAGTCAGCTATCTCCGATATCAAGCAGTTGCGCCTCGTGCAGTTCGACACGACCGGCAGCGGCAGCGTGCAGGAGGCTGGCCGGTACGACATTGACTTTGATCCGGCCGACGACGTGCAAGGTGGGCCAAACTCCTTCATCAGCGGCGTGCCGAACGTTCACCACGAGGGTGTGGACCTCCGTGAAGGAAACGTGATCGGCCTCGCGTCGCAGCGGAGCATCAACTCGCTCGGCACGGAGGCAGGGGGCGTTCAGCTCGCCGGTACGGTTACCTACGGTGGAAGCGACGGTGCAGGTGGCGTGGAGGTCACGGCCGCTGGCGACGACACCACAGCGACCACGACGACGGATTCGACGGGAGCCTACTCCTTCGCAGGGCTTCCTGCCGACAGCTACGACGTCACGGCGAGCGCTTCCGGCACGCCGCAGGGCATCAACGCGACTGACGCGCTGCTTGCCGTGCAGTTCTTCGCCGGTAGCGCCAGCCTGTCTGACTTCCAGCAGGAGCTTGCGGACGTCAACGACAGCGGGAATGTGAACGCGACCGACGCGCTGCTTATCGCGCAGTTCACCGCTGGAAACGTCTCGTCGTTCGACGCGGGAACGTTTGCCAGCACGACGGCGAGCGTAGATGCGTCTTCAGGCGCCACCGAGGTCGGCGTTGAGATTGGTGCCTACGGCGACGTCAACCTGAGCGGCGGCGTCGGCTCCTCGAGTTCGCAGAGCAAGCTGGCCGTCACGAAGGTTGAGGGCTCGGGCTCTGCACCGGCCAAGACTGCCAGCGCGAGCACCACGCCTGAGGGAGAGACCATCAGCGTCCCACTCAGCCTGGATCGCAGCGCGGAACTGGGTGCTTACACGCTCTCCATCGACTACCCGGCCGATAAGGTAAGCTTCGAGGGCGTATCCTCGGAGGACGTGCTGGCCCGCGACGCGGGTGGCACGGTGCAGCTCGCTTGGTTCGACCGCACCGGTGAGCAGCCGATGAGCCTCAATGCTGGTGAGGCGTTCGTGACGCTGCGGTTCGCGCCCGCTGAAGGAGTGGAAAACGGATCCCTCGAAATTAAGAACATCAAGGGCGAACTTGCTGGCGCGGATGCAACGACGCTGTCCGGCGTGGGCCTTCAGGTTCCGGACGTTGGGCTCGGAGGGCCGGAGAGCTTCGCGTTCGACGGCAACTACCCGAACCCGGTCGGCGAGCGAACGACGATTAGCTTCGATCTGCCGGAGCAGGCGAACGTGTCGCTCGACGTCTACGACGTGCTCGGCCGGAACGTAATGAGCATTCCGAAGCAGTCGATGTCGGCAGGGGCAGGCCGCAGCCTCTCTGTCGACGCCTCGGACCTCAGTTCGGGCACGTACTTGTATCGTCTGCAGGTGGAGATGGGCGATCAGACTATCCGGGAGACCGGCAAGATGAACGTCGTCAAGTAAGCTACTGAGTGCGGAGGACGGGAGGGCCTTGCCCAGACGGGCAGGCCCTCCTCCCCCCCCGCTCCGGTTTCTCAGTGGCTGTAGATCGTTGGCGATGGCCGCCGGACAGTCGTACGCTGTGCACCTCTTTTCCTCCGAAACATGAAACCTGCTACGATGAAGTCAATCACTACGCAACTCGGCGCCTTCCTGCTGCTCCTTTGCGTGTCCTGGGTCGGGACCGCTCAGGCTCAAGATGCAACTGTTGCGCTCCCGGCCGTCTCCGCGGAGGAAGGCGAATCGGTCGAGGTTCCAATCGAAGTTGACGGGTTCGACGATGTCGGTGCGGTGACCCTGGTCATTAACTATGATGCCAACGTAGTCACCTTTGACAGTCTCGAGAGCACGGTCCGACCGGCCTCGAATTTTACGGTGAGCAGCGATCCCTCTGATGGAGAACTTAGGGTCGTCTTGTTCGACCAGAGTGGCGGGTCCAATCCCATCACTCTAGGCAGCGGTACCTTTGCAACCCTGAATTTCTCCTACAGCAGTGGGGACACCGACCTGACGTTCGACGAAGGGAGTAGTGAAATTGCGGATTCTGACGCCAACCCTCTCAGCGTCGAGTACCGGGCCGGTCGTGTTGCATCGTCGATCGGTGAGGTGCAATTAGGATCGGTTAGCGACGCAACCCCTGGGCAGACCGTGACGATTCCGGTATCCGCTCAGGATTTCAGCTCGGATGTCGGCTCCGTCTCGCTCAGCGTTTCGTTCGACCCGAGTGTCCTCGAGTTTTCGTCGCTGACCGACCAGTCGGGAGGGCTGGATCTTCAGGATCCAGACGTAAGCGGAGGAACGGTGAACATCGGGGGCTTTAGCACCGACGGGGTCACGCCGGACGGGGATATCGCGGAACTGGAGTTTCTGTACGTTGGCGGTAGCAGTCCCCTGGCCTTCGCCATAGGCTCGGAGGTGACGGACGTGAACGGGGATGATCTTCCGACCGAGTTTACCGATGGTAGCGTGAGCGGCGTGCAACCGTCGGTATCGCTCCCGAGCCAGAATGCCGTGGTGGGCGACACCATTTCGGTGCCGGTTCAGGCAGAAAACATGCAGAACGTTGGGTCCGTCTCCCTATCCATCGGATTCAACGGAGCAGTGCTGTCGTTTGTCGAGATCGCCAACAACGCCTTTGGGGGCGACCTCCAGGTCGATACCCCGAGTCCCGGAGTGTTGAACATCGGTGGGTTCGATACCGACGGGTCGGACCTTTCGGGGCAACTCGTCGAGCTCCGCTTTGCGACGTCGACCGCAGGTTCCTCGCCACTGACGATTGACGCAGCGAACAGCGAATTCGCGGGCACTGGAGGGACCCCATACAACGTTTCCTATAGCTCAGGAGACGTCACCGTAACGGAGGGCCTCCTCCTCGGCGACGTGAACGGAAACGGATCGGTCGACGTCGGGGACGCAACGCTTGTGCTTCGCTTCGCGGTCGACGCCGTTGACCTGTCCGATGAGCAGCGGGACGCCGCGGACGTCGACGGAGATGGACAGATCCTCGCGGCCGATGCGTCGCTTATCCTGCAGAGAGTGGTCGGAAACATCGACGAGTTCCCGGCCAACCAGTCCTCATCGGTGGCCCTGGGCACCGGATCCCCGGCGACGCTTGAGCTGGGGGACGCGTCCTCCAGCGACGGAGAGGACCAATTCGTCGTGCCGGTCACCCTGTCGGGCGTTGACGAGAGCCATACATCCGCTCAATTTCGCCTCACGTACAGCCCAGAGAAGGTCGAGGTCGAAAACATCCAGTCTGCGCTCCCGTCGGACTGGGCATTTACGAGCACCGTGCAGGACGGGAAGGGCGTCGTGAAGGTGGCCACCGCCGGCACTTCCGCCCCCCCGGAAGGAACGATTGCGCGCCTCGCCGTGACGACCGCAGACGGGTCGCCTCCGGTGATCAGCGGGGAAGGACGCGTCGGCACGCAGTCGTCGCAGACGCTGAGCCTTTCTCCTGAACAAGGACCGGAGACGCTCACGCTCGGCGGCAGTTCTCCCAACCCCGTCAGATCGAGCGCGACAATTAGCTACGGCCTTCCCAGCAGTTCGGAGGTGACGATCGAGGTCTACAACGTGCTCGGACAGAAGGTCGAGACGCTCGTAAACGGGGCGAAGAGTGCCGGAGCTCACAGCGTTGACATCGACGCGTCCAGGTTGTCCAGCGGTACGTATCTCTATCGCATCGAGGCAGGAGGTGTCACGAAGACCGGGCGCATGACTGTGGTCAA
>CAZRPQ010000157.1:0-5795 GCA_964601725.1 uncultured Salinivenus sp.
GATCCCGGATCTTCGCTCGCACGGCTCGATTCGTCCGGGATGACGAATTGCTTCTCCAATTGAACAGTCCCATTCCCAACTCTCCTGCTTTCGGTCACACGATCGGCGGGCGGCGGGTGTGGAGGTCGGTCTCCTGCTGCACGGCGTGGGCGAGGGTGAGCGCCCGGTCGTCCCGGTACAGCGGCGCGATAAAGCTGATGCTCCCCGGCTGACGCCGCACGTCCGGCCCTTCCTCCACGGGCCGCAGGGCGTTGGGGAGACACACGCACGGGTGCCCAGTGAGGTTCGTAATGCCCAGCGTGCCGCCGCCAAAGCTGGGACTGACGAGCACGTCGAGCTCCTGCATCGTGGCGTGGGCCTGCTCCATGAGGTCCACGCGGAGGCGATTCATCTGCACGTGCTCCACGGCGGGCACGTGACGGGCGGTGCGAAAGACGTTGGGCCACGTGTCTGTGCCCTGCCGCACCATCTCGTCGATCCCGCCCGAGCGGGTCAACTCGTCGAAGGCCGCGGCCGCCTCCACGTCGAGCGTATTGAGGAGCGCACCCACCGGCACGTCGATGTCCCAGGCCACCGGCTCCAGGTCTACGCCGAGCCCGCGGAGAACGTCGAGCGTCTTCTGATCGGCGGCCTTGTTGTCGTAGTCCTCCTCGAAGGCGGCCCTCAGGTAGCCCGCCCGGAGGGCCGACGGCGGCCGATCCGCGTCGAACGGAAACGGCACGTCCACGGAGGCCGGATCCTTGGGGTCGGCCCCGCGGAGGGCGTCGTAGACGAGGGCGCAGTCGAGCGCCGAGCGGGCGATGGGGCCCAGCTTGTCCATGGTCCACGAGAGGGCCATGGCGCCGTGGCGGCTCACGGCCCCGAAGGTGGGCCGGTGCCCCGTGACGCCGCACCGCGTGGAGGGCGACACGATGGAGCCCAGCGTCTCGGACCCGAGGGCGAACGGCACGCAGCCCGCCGAGACCGCCGCGGCCGGGCCCGCCGAGGAGCCGCTGGAGCCCTGATCGAGGTTCCACGGGTTTTTGGTGGTGGCGTCGTACCACACGTCGCCCCACGCCAGCGCCCCCAGCGACAGCTTGGCCACGAGGACGGCCCCCGCCGCGTCGAGCGTCTCGATGACCGTCGCCGTCTCGTCGATCTGCTGATTCTTATAGGGCTCGGCGCCCCACGTCGTCTCGTACCCTTCGACTGCCAGCAGGTCCTTGGCGCCGTAGGGCACGCCGTGGAGCGGGCCCCGCCACTCGCCTGCGTCGAGCTCCTCGTCGGCGCGGCGCGCGGCCTTCAGCGCCCGGTCCTCGGTGTACGTGATCACCGCGCGGAGCTCGTCGTCGTAGCGCCGCAGCCGCTCCAGGTACAGCTCGGTGAGCTCCTCGCTGGTGACTTGTCGAGAACGAAGGAGGGTCGCCAGCTCGGGAATAGAGGCGAACGCCAGGTCCTCGTCGGCACCGGGCCGCTCCACGGGCGGGAGGGGCACGTCCGCCCCGTCCTCGTCTGGCGAAACATTCGGCACGTCCGCCCCGCCCCGGCGGGGGTCGAACGTCGTGGCCGGGGCCCGCGCATTCGGGAGCTCGTGCTCCCGCATCGCCTCGTACTGACCGAGGTTCTCGTTGAGATTCTCGACCAGCAGCTTCCGCTCCTCGGTCGTGAACGAGAGTCCGGCGATGGTCTCGGCCGCGGCGATGTGCTCGGTCGTGATGGGGGACTCGTCTTCGCCGTCCCGCTCCTCGGCAACCTGGGCGTAGAGGGCGCCGGGGAAGAGGCCGGTGAGGCCGAGACTGGAGCAGGCCTGGACGAACTGTCGACGATCAAGAGACATGGAGCGTGGAGGCGTAAGATGCCAGTGTCAATCGGGATCGGTCTACGGTGGGGCTCTCCCCTCGTTCAATTCGGCATCCGCCAATTCGGCATCCGCATCTACTCTCGGCGTTTTCGCCGACTGCGTTGCGCCGGCGCTCGATCGTCCATCTGATCCTCTACCTCCTCGGCGACGCGCTCGTCGAATTCTTCGTCGAAGCGCTCGTCCATCTCTTCGCCGAGCTGCTCCTCGATCTGGTCAGACATTTCTTCCGGCACCTGCCTTTCGACCTCCGTAGTGACCTCGTCGGCAACGGTGGCTTGGGCCTCTTGAGCAACCGCTTCCTCCGCCTCTGTGGCCACGACCTCCTCGGCCTCTGCGGCCACCTCTTCGTGGAGAATGCGCTCGTAAACGATCATCTTTTCCCAGACGCGGAGGAAGTATCCAAAGATCAACCCTGCAGAAAACGCGGCCACGGGGAGACTCATTCCGTAAATCAACATATAGCCGAATCCACCGGCAAACCCGAGGCCGTAAATCAGGTCGATGAAAAACTGTGTCTGGCGTCCTTGCAGTTGCATCGGTCGGTCTCAGTCAGTTGAATTCAACTCACTGCGAGTGTGGATCCCGTCGTGTTTTCAGACGACGTTGAGCACGAGATCAGACGACGTTGAGCACGAGAAACGTGAGGTACGACCCCGCGGTGGCGAGGAGAGGCACCACGTTCTGCATCAGAATGACCCGAACGGTCGTGCCGGGATCGAAGAGCTCCGACTGCACCTGTTTCTCAACCTGCTGTTCCTGAAGCGGAGACACCCCGGTCGACTGTTCTCCTACCGAAAGCGATGCTGAGTCTTGGGCGAGCGCATCGAGGGACACCGTCGGCGAGACCTCTCCCTGAACCGCCTCGGCCACCGAGATGGCGCTCGTGGAGCGGCCCCAGCCGAGTCCCACGATGCACACCGTCGCTACGACGACGAAGCTGGCCGGAATGCCCAGCATCGACATGATGATGACGATGGTCGAGCTCAGCACGGCCACCACGATGGCGGCGGTCAGTGGGAGCTCCGTGATGTCATTGCCGAGCGTCTCCATCGTCCGGCGGGCAATGGTGAGCGCCCCCACGGCTACCGCCGCGCACCCGATGAAGATGCCGGGATTCATGCCGAGAGCCCCACTCCCCACGAGGGGCGCAATGGCGTTCGCGATGTTGCTGGTGCCGGAGCTAAAGGCCATCAGACAACCGATGGTGACCAGCACCGCGGTCCCGACGAATTCTCTGCGGGACGTGTTGGGGCCGAGGGTGGGACGAAGCTGTACCTCGGCCTGCTCGAGCGCAATGGTCCGACTCTCGTCCGGTCGAACCACGGGCCGAAGGCCAACATTGACGTTCTCGAAGACGACGAGCGGTCCCTCACTCTGCTCGATGGCAATGAACCGATCGAGCGCCTCGTACCCGTAGCGCCCAATCATGACGGCCATCCAGAACCCGATGATGGGCGACAGGATCCACCACGCCAGAATCTCGCCGACGATCGCAAGATTGAGCTCCCCGGCGGCGAGAGCAAGGCCGATGATGGCCCCCACTGCCGTCATCGACGTCGAGGCCGGCGCCCCCGACAGATTGCCGATGAGCAGCGAGCCGCCAATGAAAAACAGGACGATGATGCTCGATTCCAGCGTGAACACGGACGGGTCGTGGACGAGCTCGGTCCCGAGCGTGTCCACCACGCGCCGCCCAATCGTGTAGGCCCCCACGAAGAACGCCCCGCCCATCAGGGCCCCGGCGGTGGTCTTCGAGAGCACGTTCGCCCCGATTGCGGGCCCAAACGCGGGTCCGGTCGTCGAGCCGCCAATGTTGAAGGCGACGAAGCACGCGATCAGAACGCCCCCGATGAGAAGCGGATCGGTCATGGAAACCCCGAAAACCGTTCGTGCGTCCAATCTCAGCGAGAAACAACCATCCGCAGAGGCTTGACGAACCGAATAAGGGACTTCGGCACGGCACCTCTTCACTCCGACTGAACGCCCAAACACCCAGACGCAACTACTCCTCCTCGGCCGTGTGCTGCTTCGTAGATTCGAAGCTGATGCGGGGCCAGTTGTCCATCGTCCGCTCCAGCCGAAAGTCGCTCAGCGCCAGGTAGGCCAGGTCCCCGTCGGCGTCGCGGAAGAGGCGGTCCATGTTTTCGGCCTCAAAGTCCTCCAGGTCCTCCCCCGGCCCGTCGATCCACCGGCAGCAGGTATAGGGCACGCCCGTCAGATGCGCCTCCACGTTGTACTCGTTCTCCAGGCGATCGAGGGTCACGTCAAACTGTAGTTCGCCGACGGCCCCGAGGATGTAGTCGTTGCCCCGAAGCGGCCGGAACGCCTGGATGGCCCCCTCCTCGCTCAGCTGCTGCAGCCCCTTCCCCAGGTGCTTCGACCGGAAGGGATCGTCGAGCCGCACCTTGCGAAAGTGCTCCGGCGCAAAGCTGGGCACACCCGTGAAGTGGAGCGGGTCGCTCTCCGAGAAGCTATCTCCAATTTTGACGCGCCCGTGGCTCATGATGCCAATGATGTCCCCGGGATAGGCGGTGTCCACTCCCTCCCGGTCCTGCGCCATGAAGGTCGTCGCGTTATTTAGGCGCATCGTCTGGCCGGTCCGGTGGTGGATGACCTCCATCCCCTTCTCGAACGTCCCGGAGCACACCCGCACAAACGCCATGCGGTCGTGGTGCTTCGGGTCCATGTTCGCCTGGATCTTGAAGGCGACCCCCGTAAACTCGTCCTCGTAGGGCGAGACGGTGCGGGTCACTGTGGGCCGGGGCTGGGGCGACGGGGCGATCTCGACGAAGGTGTCGAACATGTCGCCCACCCCGAAGTTGCTGAGGGCGCTGCCGAAGAAGACCGGAGTCTGCGTGCCGTCGAGGTACGCCTGCAGGTCCAGTTCGTCGCCCGCCTCCCGGACGAGCTCCACGTCGAACCGCAGGTCGTCGGCCTGATCCCCCAGCACCTCGTCGAGCTGCGGGTCGTTCAGGTCGGCGATGGGCAGGCGCTCGTGCTCCCCCTCCATGTCGGCGTGGGAGAAGAGGTGCAGCTCGTCGCGGTACAGGTTGTAGGTGCCGCGGAAGCGATTGCCCATCCCAATGGGCCAGGAGAGCGGCACGGTGTCTAGCTCGAGCGTCTCCTCGATGTCTTCAAGAATGTCGAGCGGCGGCAGGCCGTGCCGGTCCATCTTGTTGACGAACGTAATGATGGGGGTGTCCTGCATCCGGCACACCTCCATCAGCTTTTCCGTTTGCTGCTCGACGCCGTTTGCGTTGTCGAGCACCATGATGACACTGTCGGCCGCGGTGAGAACGCGGTAGGTGTCCTCCGAGAAATCGCGGTGGCCCGGCGTGTCGAGCAGGTTCAGTTCGTAGTCCCGGTAGGGGAACTTCATCACCGACGAGGTGACGCTGATGCCCCGCTCCTTCTCCATCGTCATCCAGTCGCTCATGGCGAAGCGGTCGGCCTTGCGGGCCTTGATCTCGCCCGCCTCGTGGATGGCCCCGCCCTTCAGCAAGAGCTTCTCGGTGAGGGTGGTCTTGCCCGCGTCCGGGTGACTGATGATGGCAAAGGTGCGCCGCTTCTCGATCTCGTCCCGGAGGTTCGGGTCTGCGTCGGCCTTCGGCGGTGCGGGGGTCGTCTCCGGCACAGTGTCGGTGGTACTCACGATGAAACGGAGGCTTGTTCGACGAACAGCAACGTGCGGACCAAGTGTGAATCCGCTGTATCGTATGAACTTACGGCGCGGGGGCCGGACGGTTTTGCCTCTGCGGGCCCCCGTGACGGTCTCCAAGAAGCATTCACCCCGTCCCGAGTGCGATTGAAGGTTCGAAATGTCCCGAGAGGCATTGAGGCCCCTCCGCCTCTGATCGACGAAACGGCCAGGATGGCACGGGCGAGAGGGGGGCGTGGTCGCACAGGCCGAATGCTTTCGGCCCTGGGGGAGGACAACAGCAGACAGCCGAGGCCA
>CAZRPQ010000158.1:0-5791 GCA_964601725.1 uncultured Salinivenus sp.
TCAATGCGAAGTCCCTGCGTGCCTTCACGCAGTGGCTCGACCACGGGGCTCCCTAGCTCAAGAGGTCCGCCACAAACCGGCCGTTCCGCCCCTCTCCTTCCTGGCTCCTCCCCTTGTGTCTCGACGCGTTTACGCTGGGTCCGCGCTGGTTCTGGGTCTCGTGGGGGGGACGCTTCTGTGGTGGATGCTCAGCGGCGCGGAGAAAAGCTTCCCACAGCGCCAGTCGATCGGGGGCCTTACGGACACCGTTTCTGTGGGCTGGACGGCCCAACACACCGCCGTCGTCGACGCGCGTCACGCCTCCGATGCGTTGGCAGCCCTGGGCTACGTCCACGGCATGAAGCGCTCCTGGACCGTGACGGTGTGGCGTCGTACCGCGCTGGGGACCCTGGCCGCCGCCTTCGGGAAGGAGCTCGTGCCGGTCGATCGCCACGCACGTCGGCTCGGCTTTGCCGATCACGCCCGACGCGCCTACGACCAGCTGCCTGAAGAGGACCGGACGCGGCTGCAGGCGTACACTCGCGGCCTGAACGCAGCCCTCCAATCGGCTCGCGTCCGCCGTCAGGATCCGTTCGTCTACCTCAATCTCACGCCGCAACGCTGGGAGCCCTGGCATCCCCTGGCCATCGAGCGCCTGTTGGCGTGGGCGAGCACCGATCTCTCCCCCGCGCCCGGTGTCGACGGTGCCGGTCCCTCCGACTTTCGTTCTGCCGACCGTCTCTTGCGGCGCTGGCTCCACCTGCACGGCGGGAAACGGAGCGTGGCGTGGGCGGCCCGGCCAAGCGCGGATACGGCCCGCCCGGCCCTGTTTGCCCGCCACGTCCTCGGGGCCTCGGCCGAGCCTCTCGTGCAGGAGGTCGTGTTCCGCCGGCCGTTCGCACGATCCACCGCGACGGCCTCTCTGCCGGGCGCTCTTCTGTTCCCGACCGGGACCACCGGCCCTCGGAGCTGGACCTATCTGCTCAGCAGCCGGGCGCGCCTCACCCGCGTCGAAACGGACACGACCCGGATCCGGACGCGCCACGAGCGCATCACCTCGGCACGCGGGACCGAACAACTGGTGGAGGTTCGGCGGCACGGCGAGGGCCTGATGGTGGCCCCCGCGCCGCCCGACTCGGCCTGGGTCCTGCGATGGCCCGGCCTCCGGGCGCGGTCCGACATTGGCCAGTGGACCGCCCTTCTAAGGCCCCAGAAGGACGCACCGCCGTTCGATTCCGTCGCGACGTCCTTTCGCCTCTTCAGCGGCTCCGGGCTCACGATGGACTCGGCTGGCGACTGGACCGTGCGCGGCCGGCCGCCGGTCGTGGAGCGGGGGCCAGAAACGATTCTGATCGGCGGGTCGCCCTGGGCGCGGCATCAGGCCGACGGGCTCCGGGCCCTCCACGCCACGGGCCCGCTCCGTCCGTCCCAGTGGAGCGCGAGCGACTCGAGCACGTGGGCGGCGGCGCTCCTGCCCCGCCTGCTTCCCGACCTCGCGCCACTGGAGGAGGACACCGACCCCACGGACGACACCGCTCCCCCCTACGACGACGCCCTCTCCTACCTCCGCAACTGGGACTTCGTCTACGAGCCCGCCAGCATCGGCGCGGTGGTGTTCGAGCGGTGGATGCGGACCTACCGGGCCGAGGCTGGCGAGGTCGCTTCCACCACCGACACGACCGCTCTCGCAGCTCCGCGTCGCCGGCAGGCGTTTCGCCGGGCCGTCGATACGCTCGCGGCGCAGTACGGCCCCGACGTGCGGCAGTGGCGCTGGGAACGGGTGGCCCAGACCAAGCGCTATTTCCCCGTGTGGTCGGCTGACAGCCTCGTGGCGGCGGACCTGTCGGATTTAAGTGGCACCCAGTTTGCGCCGCTCGACCGGCCGGGCCGAGGGCACGCCTCCACCCTCGCCGGCGGGCCCACCCTGGTGGATCCCCCGCCGATCAGGCCCGCGTCCGGACAATGGGACGGGTGGATGCGGGGCGGGGAGTCCGACCTCACCGTGCGCCGGTTGCGGTTTGATCCGTCGGCCTTCTTCGCGCGCTCCCTCCTTCCGCGCGAGCCCTCGCCCTCCGTCTCTGTATCCGAGGCCCCGATCCAACAAGCCACGCAACTGGTGCCCGGGGAGACGGAGAGAAAGTGATGCGTGAGGGGTGAACTGTGAGGACAACGTGTCCCCAAAACACTCAGAAGCTGCTTGGCGGACTGTCTATGGCCACCCCGGTGAGTACTCGGTCGCAGCCCGGGGACTACTCGGTCGCTTTGCTCCCAGCACTGCGCTCCCAGCGCTGCGACTTCGCGGATCTTGTGCATCCGCGACAGCTGTCGGGATACTCGGTCACTGCGTTCCCAGCGCAGAACGGGTTCTGCACTCGTACTCGACAGCCGTCGGTACTCGTTTGGGCCCCGTTCGTGCACGTCGCCCGCTATGTCTCGGCTGAATATCCATCCACCAAACAGCTTCTCACGCATCACTCTTCATGTATCACGCCTCCTGCACCCGGTCGCGGATGCGTTCGGGCACGGAGGGATCACGGAGCGTGGTGGTGTCGCCCAGGCCCTCCTCGTTCGAGATGTTTTCGAGGAGACGCCGCATGATCTTGCCCGACCGCGTCTTCGGAAGGTCGTCGACGAAGACCACGTTCGCCGGGCGGGCGAAGGGACCGATTTCTTCTTCGACGGCAGTGATGATGCCCTCGCGGAGTGCGTCGGAGGGCTCGGCTCCTTCCCGGGGCGTGACGTACACGTCGGGAACGTTGCCCTTCTGGGCATCCTGCCGGGCCGCCACCGCGGCCTCAGCGACCTCGGTGACCGTGGCCACGGCCGATTCGAGCTCCATGGTGCCGAGGCGGTGGCCCGCCACGTTCATCACGTCGTCGAGCCGGCCGAGGATGCGGAAGTAATCGTCCTCCTCGTGGATGGCCCCATCGCCGGCCTCATAGATCCAGTCGTGCCAGTCGTCGGAGTCGGTGTCGGAGAAGCGGCGCCAGTACTCGTTAATGAACCGCTGGTCGTCGCCGTAGACGGTCTGAAGCATGCCGGGCCAGGGCCGCTCGATCACGAGATTGCCGGCCTCTCCGCTTGCGGGCTCTACGAGATCGCCGTTGTCGTCGTAGATGGCCGGCTGGATGCCGGGGCAGGCCTTGCCTGCGGAGCCGGGCTTCATGTCCTGGAGGGCGGGCAGGTTGGTGATGAGGTGCCCCCCCGTCTCGGTCTGCCACCACGTGTCGACGATCACGGCGTCCTCGTTCCCGATGTGCGTGTAGTACCAGAGCCACGCCTCGGGCTGGATTGGCTCTCCAACCGTCGTCATGTGGCGGAAGTCAAAGTCGTAGGCTTCGGGGTGCTCCTCGCCCCACTTCATATACATTCGCACCGCGGTGGGCGAGGTGTGGAAGATGTCCACGTCGTGGCGCTCGGCAATCTCCCAGGTAACCCCTTTGTGCGGATGGTCGGGCGCGCCCTCCCGCATCACGCTCGTCGTCCCCAGCGCGAGCGGGCCGTAGACGATGTAGGAGTGCCCGGTGATCCAGCCGATGTCGGCGGCGCACCAGTACGTGTCCTCGGGCTTGATGTCGAGCACGTACTTCGAGGTGCCCGCGACGTAGCTCAGGTACCCGCCGGTGCGGTGCTGGGCGCCTTTGGGCCGGCCCGTGGTGCCGGAGGTATACATGAGAAACAGAATGTCTTCGGCGTCCCGCGAGACCGGCTCGACGCGGGCGCGCTCGTTCTCGGCCAGGAGCTCGGGGACGCGCACGTCGCGGCCCTCTTCGATGTCGGCGTCGGGGTGCAGCTCCCCCTCGTGCCGCTCCCAGACCAGGACGGTGTCGATGTCGGTGTCGGCCTCCTCGACCGCTGTGTCGGCCTTCTCTTTGTGGTGGAGGAAGTCGCCCCGTCGGTAGTACCCGTCGATGGTCACGATGACGTCCGAGTCGGCATCGTCGGCCCGCTGGGCGAGGGCACTCGCGGAGAAGCCCCCAAACACCACCGAATGGGGGGCGCCGATGCGGGCGCAGGCGAGCATCGTGATGGGGAGCGCGGGCACCATGGGGAGGTGCAGCGTGACCACGTCGTCCTGCTCGACGCCCACGTCCTTCAGCGAGGCGGCCATCTTGTTCACCTCGCGGTAGAGGTCGCGGTAGGTGAGATTGCGCTGGGTGCCGTCCTCGCCTTCCCAAATCAGCGCGGCCTGGTTCGGGCGGTCCTCCAGGTGGCGGTCTACGCAGTTGTAACACGCATTGAGGGTCCCGCCCTTGAACCACTCGAAGAAGGGGGGATCCGACCCGTCGAAGACTGTGTCCCAGTGCTCCTCCCAGTCCAGCAGGTGGGCGTACTCCTCGAAGCCCTCGGGGAAATCGTCAAACCGGTCGTACACCGCTGGATCCGCAACGTTGGCCTGCCCCACGAATGACGGGGGCGGTCGGAAATAATCCTGGTCGGGAAGGCGGGATTCAATCGTGGCGTCTTGGTCGGCCATGGCGTCGGGCTGAGATCACGTGAGAGAGACATGGAGTCCGGGACGCCCCGACAAACAACGCGCTGTGTAGCGCACGAGCGGGCAGCTGGACCGGGTGCTTCAGCGATCCCGTGTGAACCGCACAGAGGGCGATGGAAGGGCTTCGAATCGTTCCATCGTCCGACGGGGATCCGTCCCAATTTGGGAATGCCAGAGTAGGAATTTGGGGCGCCAATTTCAACTTTCCGACAGCGCCACAGCCATCTCCTCGAGCTTCACCTCGCACCAGCCGCGCACCGCGTTGCAGCAGTACAGCGCGTCCGCGGTCTCCAGGTCGTCGAGGGTCAGCGTCCGGGTGGTGGCCTGTGGCTGCGCCTCCAGCACGTAGTCGCGATACACCCCCGCCAGGAGGCCGGACTCGACGGGGGGCGTCCACAGATCGTCGCCCTGCCGCACGAATAGATTGCTGTAGGTGCCCTCCGTCACCTCGCCGTCCTGATTCAGGAGAAGCGCCTCGTCGTACCCGTCGTTGCGGGCCGCCTCCAGGGCCCGCTCGTAGGCGCCCCGCCGCGTCGTCTTGTGGTAAAAGAACGGATCGGTGCGGTCGACCCGCTCGTCGGCAATCGTGAGGTGCCAGGGCTCGTCCATCCCGTCCCCCACCGGCGTCGTCGTGACCTCGATCCGGCCCCAGCGGTCCAGGGTTGCCCGCACCTTGAGCGGGGCGTCCCCGGCCCGGCCCGACACCGCCTTCCCGACGCGTCGTCGAAACCGGTCCTCATCGAACGGAAACGAGAAGTAGACTGCCGACCGCGCGAGGCGGTCCACGTGACGGTCGAGGAGCGGAACGCGCACCCCGTCGTAGCGCATCGTCTCGATGAGGCGCAGGTCGTCGCCGGGATCGGTCCCGTGCCGGGACGGAGTCGCGTCGCCCTGCGTTAAGAACTCGCCCTTCAGGACACACTCTTCGTACTCGGCCTCCGGTTCGGAGTCCCACACGATGCCACTTCCGATGCCCATGGTGCCTTCGCGCCCCTCAAGCACGGCGGTGCGGATGGCAACGTTGAAGACGGCCGTGTCGTCGGGGCCGGCCATGCCGATGGCCCCGCAGTAGACGCCCCGGGGGGCGATTTCCAGGTCCCGGATGGTCCGCATCGCGCGGCGCTTGGGGGCGCCGGTGACCGAGCCGCAGGGAAAGAGGGCGCGGAGGAGGTCGGCGAGCCCCGCGTCGTCCTGGAGGCGGCCCTCGACGGTCGACGTCATTTGCGTAACTGACTGATACGGCTCCGTCTCGTAGAGCGACGGCACCGTCACGGACCCGGGCCGGCAGCAGACCGACAGGTCGTTGCGGAGCAGGTC
>CAZRPQ010000159.1:0-5777 GCA_964601725.1 uncultured Salinivenus sp.
CGGTGAGGAAGCAGTGGGCCAGCGCCTCGGGAAAGGACTGCTGCGGGAGGCGCTCTTCGCGGGCGTAGGCGGCCTCCGGATGGGTGGGCGTACAGGCGTTGCCCACCACCGTAAGGTCCGGGGCCGGGTCGAGGTGAGCCGGATCGTAGCCTTCCTGCACCGGAATGTCCCGCTCGGCGAGGTGAGTGCTCATCGGTGGGTATACGCCGTCGTCGGTGCCGCCCACGTCCATGCCGGCCTGGTGGAAGAGGCCCGCCAAGGCGCCCATCCCCGTCCCGCAGATGCCAATGAGGTGAACGTCGTCGATCTCGTCGGGCGGCGGCACGTCGGGACGAGGAAACCGCCGGAGAGGAGCGTCCGGCAGGTCGTCGATAGGGCGGGGCATACGTGGGACGGGCGGGACGGAGGCGAGCGGCTATTCGTCCTCGGAGGACTCCGGCGACGACCGATGGGCCATCTCAGACATTTCGGCGGCGACGGCCGACTCGTCGTCCGGCACGTCCTGCTGGAGGACGGTTTCGTCCAGTTCGTCTGCCTCGTTCGTGGTGGGGGTTTCGAGGGCCTCCGCCGAAACCATCCCCAGCTCGCGGGCCCGCTGGAACCACTGCTTGCGGGCGAGGGCCTGCATGTCCTCCACCGAGTCGGCCTCGTCGACGATCTCCAGTCCGAGGAGCGTCTCGACGACGTCCTCCATGGTAACGACGCCCGCCACGCCGCCGTACTCGTCGACCACGAGCGCAATGTGCTCCAGGCTATCGAGCAGCCGCTCCAGCAGGTCGGGGAGGGGCAGCGTCTCGTGCACGACCAGAATGTCGCGGGCCATCTCTTCCAGGGTCACGTCGAACTCTTCCTGGGCGGCCCGCAGCAGCATCTCGTCCTTGAGCACGTACCCGGTAATGTCGTCCGGGTCCTCCTCGTAGACCGGGATGCGGGAGAAGCGAAACTCGTCGTACTCTTCCACCACCTCCCCGATGGTCGTGTCCTCCGGCAGGTCGAAGATGACGGTGCGGGGCGTCATCACGTCCTTCACCCGCAGGGAGTTGAAGCGGAAGAGGTTCCTCAGGATGCGGGATTCCTTCTCTTCGAAGACGCCCTCTTCCTCGCCCAGTTCGGCCATCGCCGTAAATTCCTCACGGCTGAAAGCGGTCTCCTCCTCGTCCCTCGAGAGCAGGTGGGTGAGGCCTTGAGAGAGCTTCACTAGGGGCCACATCAGAATGATCGTCGCGACCAGCAGGTTGACGACCGTCGGGGTCAGGGTTCTCCAGTACACAGCCCCCAGCGTCTTGGGGATAATCTCCGAAAAGACAAGAATGAGAAGGGTCAGGATTGCCGCGACAATGCCGGTGTACGCTTCCCCGAAGACGATGGCCGCCTGGGCGCCGACGCCGGCCGCGCCCACCGTGTGGGCGATCGTATTGAGGCTTAGGATGGCCGCCAGCGGGCGGTCGACGTTCTCCTTAAACTGGTGTATGCGCTCGCCCACGGCGCTGCCCTCGCGCTCCAGGGCCGCCACATACGACGGCGTCACGCTCAAGAGCACCGCCTCCATCATCGAGCACAGGAAGGAGACGCCGATTGCCAGCGCAACGTAAAGAGCAAGTAAGCCCATTCGGGGACGGAACTTGAGAAATCCGGTCGGCCGGTGCCGGTTCTAAGAGTCCCACCCAGCGTCGGATGGGCGCCCGGAACGCGCGGCTATGTTATCGCAGGATCAACAATAAATGCAGACGGCCCCATTCGGTTTCTTCGAGACGGTCCGCCGTCGGATTTTCTGTTCCGGAACGCTAGGCATCCGCAGGGCGCTCTGGCTCTGCCGGGGGGGCATCGGCTGGGGCGGGCGCTCCGTCGCCGGGAACCCCATCGTCGAGCAGACTGTCGGTGGCAACCGTGTCGCTGACGATCGAGCCCCCGTCCTCACTGCCCCCGAGGGCCTGGGTTACGCGGAGGCTAATCGAGTCGAACGCCGAGTACATCACCGGCACGATCACGAGTGTGAGGAACGTGGCGAAGGTGAGCCCCGAGATGATGGCCGTCCCCATGGGGCCCCAGAACTGCGTGTTCTCGCTGCCGAACTGGAAGTTCGGGGCGAAGTCGGCCAGCAGGCCCACGAAGTCGACGTTGATGCCAAAGGTGAGCGGCACGAGGCCGAGAATGGTCGTCAGGGCCGTCAGCAGGACCGGGCGGAGGCGCGTGGCCCCGCCCTCGACGATGGCGTTCTGCTTGTCCTGTCCCCGTCCCCGCAGCTGCATGATGTAGTCGACCAGCACGATGTTGTTGTTCACCACGATGCCGGCGAGGGCGATGATGCCGATGAAGGTAAAGAGGTTGAACGGCGTGCGGGTGAGGATCAGCCCGAGGAGGACGCCGATCAGGCTCAACCCGACGGCGGCCATGATGATGAACGGGGCGCTGATCGAGTTGAACTCGACAATCATGATGAGGAAGATGAGTGAGGCCCCGATCAGCAGGGCCGTCGTCAGGAAACCGAAAGACTCCTGCTGCTCCTCGTTGCCTCCGGTGTAGTCCATCGAGTAGCCCGGCGGCAGGCCCTCTCGATACTCGGAGAGCTCGTCCTGCACGCGGGTGAGCACGTCGGGGCCGTTGTAGCCGGGGGCCGCCCCGCCGGAGACGGTCACCACGCGTTGCTCGTCGATGCGAGTAATGGAGCCAAAGCCGGTCCCTTCCTCGATGTCGGCCACCGAGGTGAGCGGGATCTGCTGGCCCCGACGGTTCGTGACGGTCAGGGTCGCGAGGCTCTCGAGGCTCGCCCGGTCGGCCTTCTGGAGGCGCACGGTGATGTCGTACTCGTCCTCCCCGCTCCGGTACGTGTCGGCCTCCACGCCCTGAATGGCCGAGCGGACCGTCTGGGCGATCTGGCTCGTCGACAGCCCGTACTTGGCCGCCTGCTTCCGATCCACGTCGACCTGGACCTCCGGGCGGCCCGTGTTCAAGTTGTCCGTCACGTCGACCAGGCCGGGGAGTTGGCCGCTCTGGGCGGCGTCGTTGAGCTGGCGTTTCACCTCCTTGGAGATCTGGACGATCCGCTCGAACTCGGGCCCTGAGATCTCGATGTTCACGGGGGGGCCGGTGGGCGGTCCTTGCTCCTGCTTGGTAAACTCGATCTCGGTGCCGGGAATGCCCTGCAGTTGCGCCCGCAGTTTCTCCAGCGTGCGCGTAGAGGACTCGGGCCGCTCGGCGTAGTCGACCATGTTGAGCGAGACGCGCGACCGCTCGGGCTCCTGCGCCCCGCCGCCGAACATGGCGTCGCCCCCCACGCCCACGTTCACCAGCATGTTTTCGATGTTGGTCTCGGACTTCGGATTTTTCTCCAGCAGCTGTAGAATTCGCTCTTCGACCGTCTGCGCAATGCGGTTGGACGTTTCGATGTTGGTGCCGAGCGGGGCTTCGGCGTTGATCTGGACGCGGTTCGGGTCCGTGTCCGGGAAGAAGGCCTGGCCGGTCGGCGCGACGTAGTAGAGCCCTCCGATTAAGAGGAGCCCCCCCAGCGATCCGGTGAGCAGGGCGGCGCGGTTGTCGGTGAGGAGGAGCCACTCCTGCGTGTTGAGGAGGGCGCCGATCAGACCAATCCCCACGATGCCAGCGGGCGCCGCCAGGAGGGGGAGGGCCGTGTTCAGCGCGACGGTTCCGGTCGCGTAGTTGAGGGCGAGAACGGCGAGTATTACCGCCAGGAACCCACTCCCCAGCTTCACGCTCGTCCAGCCGCCGAGATAGATGTTCTCGAGCGTGTGAATGACGACCCCGAGGACGCCCAGGCCGCCCAGAACGCCCCCCGGTACGAGGAGAATCATGGCGGCCGTCCACCCCGCCAGCATGTATACGAGGCCGCCTGCGCCCGCCACGACCGCACCGCCGGCCAGTGCCGCGAGGGCCCCGGTGTTGCGCAGGAACGCGTAGTCCACCGAGTAGTCGCGCGCCAGCATTCGCCCTAGGTAGCCGCGGTACCACTGGATGATGCTCGGCAGGCCCGACTCCGTAAAGCGATCGCCGAGAGGCGACATGACGTAGACGTGGAGGAGGTAGAGCACCGGAATGGCCGTGGCGACGACCACCAGCGTCTTCCAGTTCGCAATGCCCAGCGTAATGCCGAGCAGCAGGATGAGCGCGGCCCCGCCGTACCGCGCAAGGGCCGGCCACTGGGTCGTCTCGGCCTCCTCGTCCTCGCGGCCTTTCACCTTCACGAAGAACCCCGTGACGACCGGGTTGATGACGAGTGCCACGAACAGTGAGCTCACAAGGGTGATGATGAGCGTGAGCGGCAAATAGCTCATAAACTCCCCGATGATGCCCGGCCAGAGGAGCATCGGCGCGAAGGCCGACACCGTGGTGGCCGTGGCGGCGACGACCGGTCCGCCCACCTCCGCCGTGCCCAGGCGTGCGGACTCCCAGCGCGAGTACCCCTCCTCGCGGAAGCGGTAGATGTTCTCAATCACCACCACCGCGTTGTCCACCAGCATGCCCAGCGCGATGATGAGCGAGAAGAGAATAATGAAGTTGAGCGTGTACCCGAGCGCCTGGAAGACGAGGAAGCTCGTAAACATCGACAGCGGAATGGCGATGCCCACGAGCGTGGCGTTGCGGACGCCCAGGAAGAAGAGGAGCACGGCGATGACGAAGATGAGCCCGCTGATGATGTTGTTTTCCAGGTCCGTCACCAGGGACTGCACGTTTTCGCTCTGATCGCCGGTGACGAGCACCTCGGTCCCGCCTGGGAAGTCGAAGTCCTCGATCGTGCCCTTCACCTTATCGGACGTCTCTAGGATGTTGGCCCCGGGCCGCTTCGTCACGTTGAGAGAAATCACCTGGGCGGTGCGGCGGGCCGAGTCGGGGACGGGGACGGACTCGCCCGCCGCGGTTTCGCGCTTCAGGATGCGCAGCCGGGAGTAGGTCGAGCGGTCCTTGAACCCGAAGATGACGTCCGCCACGTCCCGCACGTACACGTTCCGTCCCTCCGGGGTCGTCTTTACCACCAGATCCTCAATCTGGGAAGCGGGATCGTCGAACTGTCCGTCCACCCGCACGAGGTAGTTCAGCCGATTGACGTCGATGGACCCGCCCGGAATGTTCGTGTTCTCCTGCTGAATCGTGGTGATCAGATCATTGAAGGAGACGTTGTAGGTCTTGAGGGCCGACAGGTCCGCGTTGATCTGCACCTCGCGTGCGAGACCCCCAATCAGGTTCGCCTCCAGGACGCTGGAAATGCCTTCAAGCTCGTCCCGGAGATCCTTCCCCACATCCTTCAGCCGGGCCAGCGAGTAGTTGCCGGCCAGGTTGATCGTCATGATCGGAAACTCGTCCGTGTTGATCTCATTGACCAGCGGCTCCTCGACCGCCTCGGGCAGCTCGGGCTGCGCCCGGTCCACGGCGCGATTGACCTCCTGGTAGGCCTTGTCGGTCTCGACGTCGGGCGTAAACTCGATCACGATCGTGGACACGCCCTCCGACGACGTGGAGCGCATCTCGTCGATGCCGTTGATCGAGCTAATCTCCTGCTCGATCACCTGGCTCACCGTCGACTCGACGTCGCTCGGACTGGCGCCCGGGTAGATCGACGTCACCACGATCTGCGGAAACTCGATCGACGGCTGGGACTCCTTCGGAATCGTGAGGTAGCTCACCAGCCCACCAATCGCCAGGATCAGCGTAAAGACGATGATCGCCGTGCGGTACTTGATCGAAAGGTTGGTAATCTTCATCGTGGAGGGGGCAGTTGATACGGGTCTGAGCTGCGGCTCGTGGGTGAGGAGCGAGTCACGAGG
>CAZRPQ010000160.1:0-5765 GCA_964601725.1 uncultured Salinivenus sp.
CGTCCAGCGACGAGCACACGTACCTGCGCGAAGCGATGCTCGTGGCCGACCACAACGCCTACCACATTGGCCAGATCGTGACGGTGCGCCGCCAGCTCGGCCTCTGGCCCCCGAGCGCCGACACGGAATGACCCGCTACCAATCTGTCCCCGTCTCTTCCTGAGCTGCACAAACGTCCTAACGAGAACGCCGATACGTGTGGGCGTCCGGGTGTTTGAGAATGTGGGAGAGCAGCGCCCACATGCCCTCGGGACGTGTACTCCCGTACTCGATCCCTACACATTCGAGCCGACCCGGACGCGGTAGGCAGAGACTTTCTGCAAACTTCCTCACGCATCGGTGCGACTACAGGTGGCGATCCAGATAGTCCTCTGCCTCCGCTTTCACACGTCCCCGCATCGGCAGCAAGAACGCACTAAGGTTGATTGTCACGTGCACGGCGTTGGCCTCGACCTCGATGTGGCCGTCGGCCCCCTGGCCGTCAAACTGCAGCGTATTGTCGTTCCACTGGGCGTCGACCCCGAGCTTGTCTTCGAGCTTCTGCGCGACGCGCCCGACGGCCGTCCGTCCGTCGTCGAGCCCCAAAGAGTGCGAGCGGGTGATGTTGATGTCGGCCATTGTGGAGACTGTATGTGGGAAAAGAATGAGTAATCGAAAAAGGGGTACGAAAAGCCGACCGATCCGTTCTCTCCGGCTCCTCCCCTGACCTCCACGCTTCCACACTTTCCCACCTTCCCACTTTCCCACCTTCCCACCTTGTAAGTGCCACGTCATCGCCGTTTGTTGTAGAAACCCTACTCGCCGCTCTTTTCCCCACCGTTCCGTCCGCATGCGCACCGCCACGTCCCGCCGCCTTCTTGTTCTGGCCCTCGGCCTCCTCCTGCTTCCGGCGACAACCGTTGCCCAGCCGGCCGAGACGCTGCAGTCGCCCGCCGCGTTCCTGGGATATGACCTCGGCGAGCAATTCACGCCGCACCACCGGGTCGTCGACTACGTGCGGCACGTGGCCACCCACTCCCCGCGCGTCACCCAGCGCCAGTACGGCACGTCGGTGGAGGGGCGACCCCTCCTCCTGGCCACCGTCGCCACGCCGGACAACCAGGGCCGCATTGAGACGCTCCGCCGCGACAACTTGAAGCGGACTGGGCTTCTCGAGGGCGACCCCCAGGCCGAGCCCACCGCCATCGTCTGGCTCAGCTACGGCGTCCACGGCAACGAGTCCGTCTCTACCGAGGCGGCGCTCCGCACGCTCCACGCCCTCGGCACCACGCAGAACGCGCGGACGGGCGGCTGGCTCGACGACACGGTGGTCCTGCTCGATCCCTGCCTCAATCCCGACGGCCGCGCCCGCTACGTGCAGTGGTACAAGCGCACGACGGGCGACCAGCCCAATGCCCGGCCAGCGGCCCGCGAGCACCACGAGCCCTGGCCCAGCGGCCGCACGAACCACTACTACTTCGACCTCAATCGCGACTGGGCCTGGGGCGCGCAACCGGAGACGCGGCATCGCCTCGACGCCTATCACCGCTGGATGCCCCACGTCCACGTGGACTTCCACGAGATGGGCGTGAACGACCCCTACTACTTTGCCCCCGCCGCCGAGCCGTTCCACGAAAACCTGACCGAGTGGCAGCGGGAGTTCCAGTTCACAATTGGCCGCAACCACGCCGAGTACTTCAACGAGAACGGCTGGCTCTACTTCACCGAGGAGGTGTTCGACCTCTTCTACCCCGGCTACGGCGACACGTGGCCCCTCTTCAACGGCGCCATCGGAATGACGTACGAGCAGGGCGGATCGGGACGGGCCGGGCGGGCCGTGATTACCGCCGAGGGCGACACGCTGACGCTCACCGAGCGCCTCCGCCACCACCACACCACCGGTCTTTCCACCGTCGAGGTCGCGGCCGAGCACCATGATCGGGTGGTCCGAAAGTTTGCCGGCTACTACGCGTCGGTCCAAGAGAATCCGCCCGGCGAGTACCGAACGTACGTCGTTCAGCGAGACGCGCAGGGGCACCGGCTTTCGGCCCTCGCCAATCACCTCGACCGCCAGCGCATCCGCTACGGCTACGCCACAGAGACGCGATCCGTGCAGGGGGACTCCTACGCCTCCCGTCGCGACACGACCGAGCAGGTCCGCATCCGGCAGGGGGACCTCATTGTGAATGCGGCTCAGCCCAAAGGGCGCCTCGCGAAGGTGCTCCTGGAGCCCAGGACGACAATCACGGACTCGCTGATGTATGACATTACCGCCTGGGGCCTCCCCTACGCCTACGGCCTGGAGGCGCACGCCCTCCCGGACCGCGTCACGCCCGACACCGACACGATGCCCCTCCCGCCCTCGTCGCTGTCCGGCGACACGGAGGCGCCCTACGCCTACGTCACGCCGTGGGCCAGCCGGGCCGACGCCCGGTTCGCGGCGGCGCTGCTCGACGAAGACGTCCACGTCCGATTTGCCACGAAGTCGTTCACCGTAGACAAGCGCTCCTACGAGCCGGGCACCCTCGTTATCACCCGCGCAGGGAATACGAACCGGATCGATCAGTTCGACGCCACGGTGCGCCGGCTGGGGGAGACGCATCATCAATCGCTGCACGCCGTGGAAACCGGCTTCACCAGGCGGGGGCCGGACTTTGGGTCCGACAACGTCGGGGTCATGGAGCCCCCGCACGTGGCGGCCCTTTCGGGCCCGCTCACCCCCCCGTCCCGCATCGGGGAGGTCTGGCACTTTTTCGACCGCCAGCTTGACTACCCGGTGACCCTGCTCCCGGCCGACGACTTCGAGCCGGGCATGCTCGACGACGTGGACGTGCTCGTGCTGCCGAGCGGCGAGTACGGCGACTGGCTTTCGGACGCCCGGGCCGAGGCCCTCACCGACTGGGTGCGGCAGGGCGGACGGCTCATTTCCCTGGGCGACGCCAACGACGCGCTGGCCGACCGCGCCCCATACACCCTCGCCCGGAACGACGCGGCTCCCTCAGATACGGCTGATGGGGAGGACCTCTCCCCGTACGGAATGCAGACCCGAGAACAGCTGTCGGGGGCCACGCCGGGCAGCATCCACCGCGTGCGGCTCGACGACTCGCACCCGCTGGGCTTCGGCCTCGAGCCGCCGTACTTCACGCTCAAGCGCAACGACGATGCCTTCGCCTACCTCGACGACGGACACACGGTCGGGGCGCTCACCACGCCCGCACCGGTGAGCGGCTTCATGGGGCACGAGGCGCAGCACACAGTCGACGAGACGCTCCTCTTCGGCACCCAGTCGATCGGCGACGGACAGGTCACCTACTTCGTGGACAACCCCCTCTTCCGCGGCTTCTGGTACACCGGCCAGGTCCTCTTCGCCAACGCCGTCTTCTTCGTGGGGAATGGGTAAGAGAGGGATGAGGTAGAAGGGAAGCGGGAAGAGGGGAAGCGACAATACTTTTCTCTCCCACGCGCCCTCTCCCCCATTCGCCCATTCCCAAATTAGTCCATGCCGACGGAGAACATCTTCTCCAGGTCGTGGCTGGAGTGGACGCGGAAGCCGATGAGCGTCTCGGTGTCCGTAATGCCCTCGACCTGCCGAATTTCGTTCGTCACCAGGTCGGCCAGTGCCTCGTTTTCGGCGACGCGGAGCATGGCGACGAGGTCGACGCGGCCGGCGACGGAGTGGACTTCGCTAATGCCATCGAGCGTCGCGAGGGCGTCGGCGACTTCGTTGACTTTGTCGCGTTCGGTGTCGAGAAGAACGATTGCTGTAACCATTTTGCGTGTGGGCGTTTGTGCGTGTGGGCATAAAAGTGGGCATGATACCGTTTCCGAATCAAAATGTCGGCCTGTGCCAGCGGCTCGATGCCTCGGCGGAGAAGGGTCCGCCCAGCCTCCGGCCTGCAAACGTTTACCCCGACAGGGGTCGAGACAGGCTGTTGAACGGCGGAAGGGTAGGCGGGAACCTCCGTCCCGTAGGAGGGCACAACCCCCAACATGATGACATTTTCAGTCGGAGTGAGCATAAACATACGCCCAAACGCCCAGACGCCCAAACGCATGCCAGGGGATAACAACTCTCTTCCATGGACGACTCTTCGCCTCCGGACGAGACCGATTTCTGCGATGGGCACTACGTCTACGTCGTCGAGTGCAGCGACGGCACCTACTACACCGGCTACACGACGGACGTGGAGCGGCGCGTGGCGGAGCACAACGACGGCACGGCGGCCAAGTACACCCGCGGGCGTCGGCCGGTCGAACTGATCCACGCCGAGACCTACGACACGAAGTCCGACGCGATGCAGCGGGAGTACGCGATCAAGCAATTGCGACGGGCGGCAAAAGAGCGGCTCGTCCAAGATGACGCATAGTGCTTTCTCCTTCACGAAAGCGGCGGATGCACACGGCCGCCCGCCGGTTTGTCACACGTACTCACGTTCCCACCTTCACATCTTCCCACGTTCCTCCTACAGCGGCAGGTTGCCGTGCTTCTTCGGCGGGTTGTTGACGACCTTGTCTTCCAGCATGTCGAACCCGCGGATGAGGCGCTCGCGCGTCTCGCTCGGCTTGATGACGTCGTCGACGTAGCCGTACTCGGCCGCCACGTAGGGCGACGCGAACCGGTCGCGGTACTGCTCGGTGAATTCCTCCTTGGCCGCCTCCGGGTCGTCGGCGTCCTCCAGCTCATCGCGGTAAATGATCTCGACGGCGCTCTTGGGGCCCATTACGGCCACCTCGGCGGTGGGCCACGCAAAGTTGAGGTCGCCGCCGATGTGGGTCGAGTTCATCACGTCGTAGGCCCCGCCGTACGCCTTGCGCGTGATGACGGTGACGCGGGGGACGGTGGCCTCGCAGAAGGCGTAGAGCAGCTTCGCCCCGTGCTTGATGATGCCGTTCCACTCCTGGTCGGTGCCGGGCAGGAAGCCGGGCACGTCTTCGAATACGAGGAGCGGCACGTTGAAGGCGTCGCAGGTGCGCACGAAGCGGGCGCCCTTGATGGAGGCGTCGATGTTGAGCGTGCCGGCCAGCACGGCGGGCTGGTTGGCCACGATGCCGATGGGCCGCCCGCCGAGGCGGGAAAAGCCCGTGATTAGGTTCTCGCCGTAGTCCGGCTGGATCTCGAAAAAGTCGTCCGCGTCCACGATGTGCCGGACCACATCCCGCATGTCGTAGGGCTGGTTCGGGTCCTCCGGCACCAGCGCGTCGAGCGCATCGCCGTCGTGCGCGTCCTCCACCTCCTCGCGCGGCACCCGCGGCGGGTCCTCCTCGCAGTTTTGGGGCAGGTAGTCCATCAGGGTGCGGATGCGGCGGAGGCAGTCCACGTCGTTGGCGCAGGTGACGTGGCTGACGCCGCTCTTGGTGGCGTGGGTGTGGGCCCCTCCCAGCTCGCCCGCCGTCACCTCCTCCTGCGTCACGGTCTTCACCACGTTGGGCCCCGTCACAAACATATAGCTGGTGTCCTCCACCATGAACGTGAAGTCGGTGATGGCCGGGCTGTAGACGGCGCCCCCGGCACACGGCCCCATGATGGCCGAGATCTGCGGGACGACGCCGGAGGCCTCGGTGTTGAGCTTGAAGATGTCCGCGTACCCCCCGAGCGATTTGACGCCCTCCTGGATGCGCGCCCCGCCGGAGTCGTTGAGCCCAATCACCGGCGCCCCGTTTTCGAGGGCCTTCTCCATCACGTTCACGATCTTGTCGGCGTGGGCCCGGCCCAACGAGCCGCCGTAGACGGTAAAGTCCTGGCTGAAGACGTAGACGAGGCGGCCGTGGATGGTGCCGTAGCCGGT
>CAZRPQ010000161.1:0-5737 GCA_964601725.1 uncultured Salinivenus sp.
GTGGCGGGCAACATCCGCTACGCCGATCCCGACGCCGACGACGCGGCAGTTCAGCAGGCGGCCGAACTGGCGAACGCCGATGGATTTGTTCGGCAACTGCCCGACGGCTATACCACCCAGATCGGGGAGCGGGGCGTGCGGCTGTCTGGGGGCCAAAAGCAACGCGTGGCGATCGCCCGTGCCATCCTGAAGGACGCCCACGTGCTGCTGCTGGACGAGGCCACGTCCGACCTCGACAGCGAATCGGAGGCGGTGATTCAGGACGCGCTCGACGGCCTCTTCGCCCGCGGCAGCCACCTCACGTCCATTGTCATTGCCCACCGCCTCAGCACCATCGAGGACGCCGACACAATTTTCGTGCTGGAGGACGGACAGCTGGTGGAGCAGGGCTCGCACGAGGAGCTGTTGACGCGGGGCGGCCGCTACGCCGAGCTGCGAGCGCTGCAGCACCGGGACGAGGACCGCCCTGCCCACCTCAAGACGACGGAGTCCCCAATCACGACTCCCCGCCGGATGGAAGATCCGTCGGCGTCGCGCTCGTAGTCTCTGGAGCGGACCGGAATACAATGTCGCCGTAGAGGGCCTGCGTGGAGTCGCCCGTGTGATCGGTGTCGGTCATGAGGACGACCCCGGCCACGGGCGGCGGCGCTTCGCCGAACGCCTCTCGGTAATCCGCGCGCACGTTCCGGCGCTCTCGCCCCCACTTCCCCACCCGGGTGGACCCGCTGCGCACGGGGAGCATCATGGTCTGGTCGGTGTACGGGCTGGGGTGCACCTCGCCCCTCTTCGTTGTCACGTCGCCGCCGTCGACGACCGATTCGATCCGCCACCGCCACTCGATGACTGGATGGGTGCTGAGGTCCACGCGCTGGTGCGTGATCAGGCCAGAGGCGCCATTCTCGCTCCGTGCACGCAGGACGACTGTGCTGTCGGTACGCACGAGGTCGTAGGTCGTCGGCGCGTCGTTGTTGCCGAACCGGATCGGCTGCCACCCCTCCGGATGGGTCTGCGACGGAGAGTCCGCCGAGAAGTGCCCAACGTACACCGCGGGCGGCCCGGCGGCCGCGACGAGCGCCCCTCCCATCCCGAGCACGATGGCGAGCAGAGCGAGTCGATGGGAGCGAGACATCGGATCGGATGCGTCGTTCAGAAGTTAGAGCCATGAAACGAATGGCTCGGTGCCCACCCCGTGGTCTCCACCCCTGTCGGTTGATACGGGACAGAGAGCGGCGGGACGTTACGGTTCAGATTCGCAGAGACGGCGGCACTAGGGTCGCATCCCGGTGCAATCGTGCTGCCGGAGGATTTATGGCCCGTCGATCTTCGCTGTATTTTTGAGACGACACGATGGGGGCGAAACGGCATGAATCGGCCTTTGCGCCGGACTGGGCTTTTCAGGACACCGTGGGGGTGGGGGCCGACGGGAGATTCTGGGAGGTGCCATCTCCGGCGGCCGGGGCGGCTTCGGGGGGCACTGTTGAATTTTGCGCGCTCCGGTCCTTCCACCGGCGCACCGACAGGGAGCCGTCCATGGTCTCGACGAGGGCGGTACAGTGCTCCACCCAGTCCCCGGCATTGGCGTAGGCGATGTCCCGAACGCGACGAAGGGCGGGGACGTGAATGTGTCCACACACGATTCCGTCCACGTCCCGCTCGTGGGCCCGGGTCGCAACGGCCTGCTCAAAGTCGGCGATGTACTGGACGGCCCGCTTGCTTTTCTTCTTGGTGGCCGCGGCGAGAGACCAGTACGGCAGGTCCATCCACCACCGCACGCGGTTGACGTAGCGACTGAGCGTGAGGAGGTGCTCGTAGGCCCACCCGCCGAGTTTCGACACCCATCGGGCGTGCCGGACGACGCCGTCAAACTCATCGCCGTGAAGCACGAGGAAGCGACGCCCATCGGCGGTGGTGTGTACGGCGTCGGTTTCGATGGTGATGCCCCCGAGGCGGAGCCCCTGGAACTGACGAGCGGCCTCGTCGTGATTGCCGGGCACGTAGATGACCTCCGACCGATCCGCTCGCTGTAGCAGGGTTCGGAGCACGTCGTTGTGAGACGAGGGCCAGTACCAGGATCGCCGCAGGGCCCAGCCATCCACAATGTCGCCGACGAGGTAGTAGCGCTCCGCCTCGTGACGGGACAGGAAGTCGAGTAGCGCGGTCGCATTAGCGGCGCGCGTGCCCAAGTGCAGGTCCGAAATCCAGATGGTACGGTACTGGTGCGGCATGAGCAAGCGACTTTGGGAGTGGGGGCGTCGAACGTGGAGAACGAGCGCCGTCCCCGGCGGTCTCGGCGGGGATCCGGTCTACGGGTCGTTCCACTGGCGCGGCCTCGGGGAGAGGAGGCGCAACGGTAGCGAAGTACGCGTATCGTCGGGCCACGGGCCGGATGGAGCAGCGAAGTTGCTTTTGGGCCTCGAGGGTCCGGAGCATGCGAATGAGGGCCGGGCGGGGGAAGACATCAAACAGCGAGAGCCATCTCCGAAGGCAGACCCCCGCCCAGTTAGGAAGATGAGCCTGATCCCAAAAGTCCACGATGTATAGCCGCCCCCTGGGTGCGAGATGAGAGAGCGCGGTCCCGAGCGCGGCGGGCCACGAGGGGATCATGGAGAGCACGTACGAGAAGAAAATGACGTCGAACGAACCCGTAATCCCAAACTCGTCGGCCGGACTCCATTCCTCGGCCCGTCCGTGCTGGAGGGTGACCTCCTGCGCGCAGCCAGCCCGTGTTAATGCCCGACGCGCCGTGGCAAGCATGGCCCGTGACACGTCCAGTCCGTACAGCGTATGCTGGGGCGCTCGTTCGTGGAGTCGGCGCAGGTTGCGCGCCGTGCCGCAGCCGACCTCAAGAACGCGACCGGCGGGCCGGGCGGCGATGTGGTCAATCAGCCGGTCCCGGCCCAAGAGGTAGTAGCGGCGGGTGAGGTCATACACGTGGCGGGTCCATCGGTACATCCGGTCCATCTTCCGGGTCGTCGACGCCGACGAGGGGGCATCAGGCGCATCGGATTCAGTCACGACGAGGGGACGCTAGCCGGTGAGCACGTACAGGTGAAACATTCCGTAGACGGCCGACCGATCCCGAGCGTGCAGCTCCTCGGAGCGGGCCCGTTCGTAGGAGAAGCGGGCACGGAGGCCGTCTGGCAGTGCAGGCTCGACCACGGACGAAGGGCCCGCCGTCCGAAAAATGATTCGGGCTCCGGGCTCGCCGACACGCGCCAGTTCGGTCCAGAGCGCCGCAATGGCTTCCGCCTCCATCCAGTCCATCGTATCGAGCAGCACAAAGCTGTCGAAGCTGCCATCGGGCTGGTCGCGGAGGGCTTCGGTCAGGGCGGCCACACGAGTCTCCACGCGCCCGGAATGATAGCGAAGCTGGGCAAAGTGCTCGTCCCGCAGGTAGCGGGGGAGGGCCGCCCGCTGCTCGGTGTCGTATCGCTGGCCGAAGGCCTGCCACGCAAAGTAGTTGTCCGACAGGGGAAATCCGCAGACGAGACGTTCGACCCGGTCCCGGTACAGATCGACGATCGACCCCTCCGCCGAGGCCGAGAGGCTCTTGTGCTGCGCCGGCGGGATGCCAAAGCTATACAGCGCGGTGGGATGCCGGGCCAGCCGGCGGACAGCGGGATGGTCGAAGAACGGGGCGACGCAGTCGTCGAAAAATTGCCGCTGCTCCGCCCGGCTCGTGGCCTCCAGGAGCGCTTCGGGGCGGCGTCCCTGTACGAGCTGGGACACGCTGCCCGCTACGCCTCGGAAGCGGGCAAAGACGCCACTTTCGTAGAACCCACGCTCGAAGGCGCGGAGGCGAGGTCGACAGAGACCGGCCAGGCGACGGGCCTCCCAAAAACGTCGCGTGGCGTCGCGAAGATGGGGCCGAATGTGGCGGCGGTAGGCGTCGAGGTTTTCGCGCCCGGCGCCCACCCCAAAGAACTGAAAGAACGTTTCGTGCGATGGGAGGTGGGCCAGGGCCGCGAGACGGAGCCGGGTGAGCGCCATGTGGGCCCGGTTGAGGTCCACGGCAAGGATCCGCTCGGGCTCGCGGGTGAGGTAGTTGAGCACGTTGCAGCCCGCAGACGAGATGGTGAAGACGTGGCTCGTGTCGTCGAGGTGGAGCGCCTCAGCGTCCACCCGCGGGTCTTCCCAGATCTGCGTATAGACGAGGCGTCGGAACCACAGCGCAAAGAGCCGATCCATGATCGCTTCGCGCGACACCTGCCGGCTACGAAGGACGGCGCGCTTGAGACGCGAGGCGGTCGACCCGATCATGGATTATTTTTCACAACACCAGGGCTTGGAAGCTCATTCCCAACATAAAAGCGGGTTGTTATTCGAGGATTACGCCGGAATTACTCCTGTATCAAGCCTCTGCGCTCTTCAATGCTCTGAGATCGCTTCACGGAGGTCTCCAAATCGGAGGTCCTGTGCAGCCTCATCGGCCGAAGCTGATCTTGCGTTGCAGTTTCCTCAAAATTTAGTCGTCGAACAACGAGCGCTGTCCGCCCGGCAGCCGCCGGAACTGATTGGTGGAAAGGGGGGGCGATTCCCATCAAGCCCGGCGCTCGTCCGGACGCTGCGGAAGAGACGTTGATATGTTCGGGCCCACTCGCCCCGACCCCGCCTCCGTCGGCCGAACGCGGTGTCGCTCAGGGTGCTGCAGAAACAGGCGCGAAGACAGAGCCGATGAGCGAACGAGCTTCGCACGCCGCACTCACCGGCCGTGATCGTGATGGGATCCCTGCGGCTCGGTGCTGGAACGCTACGGGGGGACCACATTAAAGCACGACCCCTATCCAGCAACCTCCTCGCCGATTTCTCACCCAACTCGTCTCTCTCCAATGAACGACAGGCTCCCGCGCGACGCCAGTACCCACGAAACGATCTACCGGGTCGTAGAAGGGGCGGGCGGAAAGGGGATGGTTTACGAGCACCCGATTACTGAGATAACGCCGACGGAGGTTCACGTTGAGCGAAAGCCGAGCAGTGGACGCTCTCTGGGGATGTATCGAACTCGGCAGGGAACGTACGTGCTGGATCGGGAGACCCTGGAGAAGCACGGCCGCTACCAAACACAATACGGCCCCGCACAAACCAGTTTCTATCTGGATCTCGGGGACGCGGAGGGCCCGGTTGAGAGACCGCCTGAGGTTGAGGATGAGGACGAGGAAGACACGTCGTCCCTAGACCTCCGTCCCGTACCGGCGGACGCTCTGGAGGCCGAGGTCGTTAAGCATTTTGAGCAGGTCTCCTCCATGCTCGATCGCCGCTACGGAGAGGATTTTCCCAGGCGGCTCCTGCTCGAGATTGCACTCCGCCTCGCCCTGGTGGACTTTCAGGTGCACGGGAAAGACAGTCCCCTCGTGCAGCAGATCGACTCCTTGGCGATACGGCTCGGACTGGAGACGGCCAGTTCAGAACCGGATCTTCGGCCCATGCCGGTCGACCGCCTGCGCGCCGACGTCATCGAGTTCCTGGAGAATGCCATGGTAGCCATGAGGCTCCGCTACGAGGAGGATTTTACCGAACGGCGCTTTCTTGAGGTGGCCCTCCGTCAGATGTTTGCCGATCTTCGGACCCACGAGCACGAGGCCACGGTCATCCAGTGGCTCGATGTCCTTATGGGAACGTGATGCCGGTTCCGAACCGGAATGTTGGCCTGATCGGGGGCTCGGTGCGTCGCCTGTGATCTGCGTCTGAGAAGCTGTTTGGCGGACTGTCTATGGCCTGCGACTTCGCGGATCTTGTG
>CAZRPQ010000162.1:0-5702 GCA_964601725.1 uncultured Salinivenus sp.
GCGACGGGGGCTACTGCTCGCTCACGAACAACGCCACGGACGATAGCACGTCGCGGTACGTTTCGGCTCAGGGCGGGGTGGTCCGTCGGCTCGTCTATACCGACGCCGGAACCCTCGTGAACGTCGCGGACGTCACCCCGCCCGCCAGCGGCCAGCGCTTCATCAATCCCTTTGCCCTCGACCCGTCGGCCGCCGACGTGATGTATTATCCGGCGGGCCGCGATTTGTGGCGCAATAACGACATCGAGAATAGTCCGAGCAGCGGCTGGACCGAAATGACGGGGGCCGCGGTTCCCTCCGACCACGTCACTACAGCGCTCGGGGTATCGACCAGTGATAGCCCCAATGCGCTCTATTACGGAACCGTGTACTCGGGAAGCCAGGATCCAGGGGATCGTGGAAAGGTATTCCGACTCGACAATGCGGACACGACGTCCGCGGACACTCAGCCCACGGAGGTGACAGATACCCAGAACTTTCCTGAAGGAGGCTACGTGAGCAGCATCGCCGTGGACCCCACGGACAGCGACAACGTGATGGTCGCCTTCTCAAACTACGGCGTACCGAGCCTCTTCTACAGCACAGACGGGGGGACGAACTGGACGAAGGTCGAGGGAAATCTGGGGGCCGACAACGGGTTCTCCCCCTCGGTCCGCTCGGCGGCCATTTTGCCCCAGCCCGGCCTGGATCCCCCCCAGACCACCTACTACGTCGGCACGAGCATCGGCGTCTACTCGACCACGTCGCTCGACGGATCGAGCACGATCTGGATGAAGGAGGGGGCAACCGAAATTGGCGACGTCGTCGTCGATCAGGTGCAGGCCCGGGCGGCGGACGGCCGCGTGATCGTGGGCACGCACGCCAACGGCACCTACAGCACCAGCAAGCCCATTCCCGTCGAACTCACCGAATTCGACGCCACGGCCGACGGGCGCTCGGTGCACCTGGCCTGGACGACGGCCAGCGAGACGGACAACTCGGGCTTCGAGGTTCAACACAAGTACCGCGACGACACGTTCGAGGCTCTCGACTTTGTCCCGGGGCAGGGGACGACGACTGGTCCTCAAACCTACGAATACACCGTCCCCGACGAACTGGCCCCAGGGGCCCACACCTTCCGGCTCAAGCAGCTTGACACCGACGGCAGCGCGCAGTACTCCGAGGCCAAGCAGGTGACCCTGTCGCCGGAGGGCCAGTACGCCCTGACGAAGGCGGCCCCCAACCCCTTCTCCGAGCGAACGACGATCCGGCTCACGGTGCAGGAGACGCAGCCCGTGTCGGCCATCGTGTACAACACGCTCGGGCAGCGGGTGCGCACGCTCCTGGACAAAGAAGTGCAGGCCAACCGACCGGTCGACCTTCGTCTCAAGGGCCAACGACTTGCGAGTGGGGTCTACGTGGTGCAGGTGGCGGGCGAGGCCTTCGAAGCCACGCGAAAGGTGACCGTCGTGAAGTGAGAAGTGTCTTTTTCCACAGCCCCATGCCCTCTTACTGAGCTGTGCAAAAGTCCTTAAAGAGAACGCCGCTACGTGTGGGCGTTGGGGGGTGGGGGAGAAAAAACGCCCACACGCCCCCCCCGGCAGCAGTCGGGACATGTACTCCCACACTCGATCCCTGCACATTCGAGCAGACCCGACGGCCATTGGGGGGGCAACGACTCTTTCCAAACGTCCTCACGCATCGGTATGTCTCGCCTCCGTTCCGCTCTCGTTGGGTGCGCCTGCCTGCTCGGCCTCCTGTGTCTTCTGGTCGGCGCCTGTCGCACCAACAGCCCGGACGCCGCGTCCCAGGCCGCCGATGAAGACACGACCGTGGCCGACACGGCCTCCGGCGATACCTCGACCGCCGCGGCCGACAGTGTCGACCGGCCCGATCCGCCGCCGCCTGCCCCCGCGCCCGGCACAGCCCGCCTGCGGGTCGAGATTGGTGCCTGCGACACCTCGACCGAGCCGGTGCGCTGCCAGATTCAGGTGGCGGAAGTGCTCGGCTACGGCTCGGCGACCCCGCCCCTCAGCACGGGCGAGCGCACCATGCGCCTCGCCGACGCCCTGCTCGCGGACCGCGACGTGACGGCCCTGGAGGGCTCCGGCCCGCACACGGTCGTGGCGCGGCACGCGGGCGACCGGCCGAGCGTCGGAGGAGCGGCCGGGGAGGATCGCCCCGAATGGACGGTTCAGTCGATTGAGCAGTAGCGGGAGACGAGCGGCCGACGCACGATGGGCCGCTCCGGGCCTCTACAGCCGAAGCTTGGCCCCGACCAGGAACGTGCGCCCCGGCATCGGCGCGTCGAACACCTCGCTGTACTGCCGGTCGAAGGCATTTCGCAGCTCGCCGGAGAGCGTGAGGCGCGTCCCCGCCAGCCGCGTCTCGTAGGCCAGCCGGGCGTGGAGGACGCCGTACCGGTCCGTCGCGAGGCGCGGGTCGTCGAGCCGATCCTGCCACGTCCCCTGCACACCGACGGTGACCGCCCCCGCGTCGACCAACGCACTGCCCTGCACGAGGTGGCGGGGACTGTTGCGGCCGTACTTGATGGCAGAGGCGGGGGCCGTCGCGTCGAGCGTGGCGTCGAGGAGCGTGTACGCGGCGTCGAGGCGCACGCCGAGCGCCCCCACGGTCCGGTCGAACGTTGCCTCGGTTTCGAGGCCCAGCGTCTCGGTGCGCCGCAGGTTTTGGGCGACGAAGACGCCGTCCCTCCGCCGGTAGTCGATCGGGTCGCGGGTGGTCCGGCCGAAGCCCGTCAGGTGCAGGGCAAGGCCCGCGGGCAGGCGCACGTCGGCCCCCACCTCGCCGGCCCACGCCGTCTCGGCGTCGAGCGTCGGGGTGCCCTGGTTGGTGGGCGAGTCGATAAATCGCTCCACGTAGTTTGGGGCGCGCACGACCCGCCCGCCGCCCGCCCGGAGCGTGGCGCCCCCGAGGTCGTAGGCGAGGTAGAGCTGCGGCGTCGGCTCCACGCCGTAGGCCGGATCGTAGTCCACCCGCGTGCTCTGGTTGACGGTGAGGCGCGGGGTGGCCGCCCAGCGGAGCCGCACGAACGCGCCGGCCGAGGCGTCGCTGTGGAGCCCGTCCCGGTTGCTGTCGACGCCGCGCAGCCCGCCGGAGGCGCCGCCCGTAACGCGCACGGTGCCCCAGGTATGGGCAGTCTGCCCCTGGACCCGGAGCCGACGGCTGACGTGACGGTTGGAGGACAGGGTGGGGTTGTACGTGTACCGGTCGCGGTGCTGCTTGCCGAAGACCTGCACCCGCCACGGGGTGTCCGCCGCCGCTGCGCTCGCCACCCGGCCCTGCACCCAGAAGGTGGAGGTCGCCTCACGGGCCCGGTCGGACGGGAAATCCGTGTAGTAGTGGTAGGCCCCAAACTCGCGGTCGTCGACCCCGGCCCGGGCGTAAAGGGTGGCATCGCCCACGCGCCGCGAGACAGCCGCCGTGGCCACGCGCCGCTGAAAGTCGGTCTGGACCGTGCTCGGAAGATCTCCCTCTGTCCTCGGGGCCGACACGGTTTGTCCGTCGCTTCCCTGCACCGCGGCCGCCGCGCTGAGGGTCGTGCGTTCTCCGTCGTGCCGCACGCGTCCTCCTACGTCGTGGCGCGCCTTCGTGCCGTACCGGCCCTCCACCTGCGCGGCAAGCCCCGTGCCCATTCCCGGATCCTGGCGCAGCCCCGTCTTCGTAATGAGGTGCACCACGCCGCCGAGGGCGTCCGGGCCGTAAAGGGCCGTGGCGGGGCCGCGCAGCACCTCCACGCGGGCAATCGCCGAGAGCGGCACCGGCAGGTCCATCAGGAAGTGGCCCGTGTAGGGGTCATTGACGCGGGCACCGTCGAGCAGGAGGAGCACGCCGTTGAACGTAGAGCCGCGCAGCTTCAGGTCGCTCTGCACGCCAAAGCCCCCTCGGCTTTGCACGTCGAGCCCCGCCACCACGTCGAGCAGCTGGTCGATGCTACTCACCGCGAGCGACTGGATGTCCTCCTGCGTGTAGACGGTCACACGGCGGCCCGTCGTTCGCGCGGGGGCCGCCCCCCGGGACGCCGTGACGACGACGCTATCCGGCATGCGGACCCGGAATGCCACGTCGGAGGTGTCCTGGGCCCGCGCTGATTCGGCGAGCCCAACGAGCAGGACGCACAGTACGACGGAACGAAAACGCCACACGGGAGGGGATGGAATGAGTGAAACAAACAGCCAGCGGCGCCCAACGAGAGCCCCGACCGAGAGATTCTCCCGGCGTCCAGAAAATCCTTGAAGCCACGTAACACCTTCAGCACGGGTCCTCACAAAGAATCTCGTCGTGGGCGCCGCTGTTATTTATACGCCGCGCCGTCGTCACGACGGCCTTTTCGCTGTACTCTGCGTACAATCCCTTCTCTCCAATGCCCGACACCCTGACGACGATCTCTGCCGATGACCTCAAGGAGGCGCTTGAAAGCGAGCATCCCCCGGTCGTCATCAACACATTGCCGCGGGAGGCCCACCAGGCGAAGCACATTCCCGGCTCCATCAACGTCCCGACCGACGACATTGACCGCGTGAAGACGCTCGTGCCCAACGAGGACGAGTCCCTCGTGGTGTATTGCGCCAACGCAGACTGCACGGCCTCCCCAACGGCGGCCCAGGAGCTGGAAGAGATGGGCTACACGAACGTGCTCGACTTCGAGGACGGCTACGCGGGATGGCGACAGGCAGGCTACCCGCTGGCCGGCGAAGAGGCCTGAGTCGTCCCTCATTCATTTTGGCCACCCCCATCTGCAACAACGGGACCGGGGCGACCGCCAGCAGGCGGTGGCCCCGTTTCTACACCGTGCTCCCGGTCGTCAGTTGGAGTCCGTCCCCCGCTCCGAACGGCTCGCCACTGTGGAAACCTCGTAGCCGGCCACCCGCCAGGCCTCGTCCGTCTGGACTGTGAGAACGTTCTCGATGTAAAGGTCAGCCCCGAACATGGAGCGGTACCGAAGGTGGACGAAGGGCCCGGCGTCCGGCTTCTGAGAGAGGGAGTCGCGGTACTGGGCCCGCACGAGCCGCCGCGAACGCGCGAGTCCGAGCGGGCTCCGTGCCTGAACGCCTCGCTGCTTCCACTGCTCTTGGGCCACGGTGTCCCGGAGCGCAGGCGCCATCTCCTCCCACGCCGTGCTCCACGCGCCGGAGTCGACGTGCTGGAGCCATTCTCGGGCGGTCTCTTGGGCCCCCCGCTCGGCCGCCGTGTGCTCGCCCCCGCTCGACGAGTCGGCGATCTGGGCATGGCCCGGAGGCGCGGCAAGCCCAGGAGAGAGGACGAAGAAGAGGAAAACGATCCAACGGGGGGGCATCACGGGAGAGGCATTCCAGGCCAAAGAACGGCGCGACCACAGTTCGTTTCTGCTCGTTTCCGCCCGTACACCCGTCCGTACGAGCCGAACTCCCCCTCGATCCAAACCGCCGAACGGAAGCCGCACCCCGCCGTCGGTCTATACAGGCGATTCGTCGAGTGGTGGGCATCACACGTCCGTTCGGCCTGTTGAGAACGTCAGGAACCCCACGGACTCGTTCCCTCCCGAAGTTTTTTGTCTCGATCATCGCGCGTCTGCATGAGTGCTCTCTTTCATCGTGCCTCGCTCCTCGTTGGTCTCTGCGCCGCCGTCCTGGCCTTCGTGTGTCCGCCCGCCGGGGCCCAGGAGCGCGCCGCCCTGAACGGATACGTGCGCGACGCCGAGACGGGCGAGACGCTGCTTCAGG
>CAZRPQ010000163.1:0-5658 GCA_964601725.1 uncultured Salinivenus sp.
CAGCTACATCCGCACCTCCGAGCAGCCGGCCCTGCCCGAGGGCGTCAACCGGCCCGCGATGTCGCCCACGGCCTACGAGGTGGGCCAGGACATCGATGCGGACGGGACGGCGTGGGTTGCCGAGGAGCAGGGCGACGAAACCGTGCTTCGCTGCCAGGAGGACGGCCACACCCACTGGCAGATTCACCCCACCCGCGGCATCTGCAAGGACCAGGAGGTCAAGGACTATGCGGTCCGTCACATGGAGAAAGACGGCACCTGGGACCCGGACGCCGACTGGGCCGTCACGACCCGGGACCTGGACGTGGACGACCACCTCACGCAGATGAAGGCGCTCGCCCCGTTCGTGGACAGCTCCATGAGCAAGACGGTCAATGTCCCGAACGACTATCCCTTCGAGGACTTCAAGGAGCTCTACAAGAAGGCCCACGCCACGGGGGTCATCAAGGGCGTGACCACCTACCGCGCCGGAACGATGAGCGCGGTCCTCTCCGGCGACGACGCCGACGAGGAGGACGGCGTTCCTCGGACCGAGGCGCCCGACCGGCCCGAAACGCTGCCCTGCGCCATCCACCGTGTACGGTACCGGGGCGATCACTGGACCATCCTCGTCGGCTTTCTCGACGACGATCCCTACGAGGTCTTTGCCTTCCAGTCAGAAGGCGAGACGCCGCTCTTCGACGATTACAGCGATCGGATCGACGAGGGGTACATTCGGAAGAATGAGAGCCGGCATTACTCCCTGCTCGGCCCCGACAGCGAGGTCGTAATCGACGACATTACCAGCCACATGCCGTCCGACGGGGTGCGAGAAGAGACGCGACTCGTGTCCACGGCGCTGCGCCACGGATCGAAGATCGGCTTCCTGGTAGAGCAGCTGGAGAAGGCGGAAGGGTCGATCGCCTCGTTCGGACAGTCCATGGCGAAGGCGCTCCGCGCCCACGCGACCGACCACGAGGTGACCTGTGACGCGTGCGGCTCCTCGAACGTGCGCCACGTGGAGGGCTGCATGGAATGCGCGGACTGCGGGCACTCGCGGTGTAGCTGAGGGCCGGGCGGATCCCCGGCAGAACGGACCGGCACGGACCTGTAAGGAAACGCGCTCATCGGTTTTTCTAGGACGAACGTGGACCCGACCGTAGTCTGGTCGGGTCCCTCTTTATGAAGGCCCCTGAAGGACCGCACAGTCGGTGGGGGCGCGCTGCCGGGGCATACGACGTCGGATTCTCCGCTGTGCTCTTCGGGGCACCGTCCCGCGGCGGGCATCGGTGCCCCCCGTGGCAGAAAGAGATCGGAAGGAACGGCCTAGCTGCGCGTCTACAGGGCTCCAAGGATGGGCTTTGCGCCTCTTTTGCCCGGACATGACGGGTCCACTAATCTTGTGTCCCGAAGAAACTGTCAATCTGCAACTATTTGAGCGGTTTAACATCTAAGTAATGCCCCACCGCTCGCCAGCGCTTGGGCCGCTGGCATTCTTATCATTATTCTTAGTAAAACCTATGAGCAACTCAAAGGCGCCATCTCCGGTTGAAAAAGAACTGATCGAGGAGTTTGGCAACATCTATGAATCCTTCGGGCTTCGACGATTGCAAGGTTTGATCGTTGGGCTTCTCCTTACGAGAAGCGAGCCCGTTTCCCTTGACGACATGGTCGAGATTCTCGACCGCTCGAAGGGACCAATCTCTATCTCCGTGCGACGCCTCGACGAGTACGATCTCGTCCGCAAAGTGGAAGGTCCCAACAACCGTCGCAATTACTACTCGTCCCACCCGGACATCTTCTTCAACAACTTTAAGTTCAACATGGCGACGGTTCGGGAGAATCGGGCGCTCGCCGAGCGCTTTCTTGCCCGGGTCGATCCGGAAGGCGAAGAGACTGAAAAGACGGAGGAAAGCCTCAAGCACATGAAGGTCTTCTACGACCTCATGGAGTCTTTCTTCGAGGACTTTGCCGAGCGCTGGCACGAGGTGAAGCAGGAGCGCCTCGAAGCCGAAGAGGCCGGATCCGAGAAATCGGTAGCCTCGCGTTAGGCCGGAACCGTTGCGGACGACTTCCTCCGGTGGCCTCCGCTTGGAGACCTCCCCTTGACAAGCGGGGCTCTGTATTGGCCTGACAGGGGGAGTATGTCGAATTTGGACAGCTCCTCGCCCCCCTTGTGGAAAACGTTTGACCCGGATTACGAGAGGCCTGCCTCGAGCTGAGTGAGCAGCGCCTCGTGCCGGCCCCGACTCATGTCGAGCTCCACCGAGGCGTCGTGGCGGGCGGAGGGATTCGTGTTGATCTCAACCCGCTTCACGTCCTCCCCGGACAGGCCCTTCAGGTACTGCACGAGGGCCTTGCCGGTCAGGGACACGGGCTCACCGTTGACATGAATCGCGACGCTCTGGTTGCCGCGAAGCTGGATGGTCCTGTCCATCGCATCGATGCGGAGGGACGGCAGGTCCTGCAGCACGTCGACGGCCGACTTCCCCGCGAGGGCGAGGAACGCGACGACGAAGGAAGTCACGATGGGCGAGAGCGCGGGGGCTCGGGGTTCGGCCGCAGGCTCGGTCGTCGTGGTCGAGAACGCCGTGCACACGGCTCCCCGGTGACGATGAGCGGCGAGCAGGGTCGGGAAGAAGCGCGTCCAGTTCATCATGGGTCCAGCGGGAATCGATGAGCGAGGCAACGAGCGACGCAGCGGCCGCCGTCTCGGCGACGTTGCGGGGCCCCCAATGCCTGCTCTGGGGAGAGGATCTGGGGCGGGAAGCGAATTGAATATAATCGTAGCGACCTGCATCCGTCCCCCCACACCTCCCTCGATCTGTGGTGGGGGAGCGATTCAAGACCCACCGTTTTGTTCGGGCCGAGCCGCCACCATCATCCAGTACCGGCGGTCGTACGCGTCCGAACGCCGGAGCGTATCCACTTCGCGGACGATCCTGAATCCGGCCTGCCGCAACTCCGTCCGGGCGTACCGCATGGCCAGGTCGTGCTCCTCGACCTGCGCCTCGCGATCCCGCTCCACCACCTCGTCCTCGATCGACTCGGCCATGACGAGCCGGCCGCCCGGCCTCAGCGCCGCCCGGAGGTGCCGGAGCATCTGCTCGTGCGCCGTGAACTCGTGGTACGCGTTCCGAATCAGCATTGCGTCGAAGGAGCGACGGGGCAGCATCGGGTTGTCGTAGACGCTCGAGACCGACGTGATATTTTCGACGTCCTGCTCCTCAATCGCCTCGTTGAGCTCCTCAAGGTCGTCCTCGTCGATGTCGACGGCGAAGGCCCGCCCCGAGTCGCCCACGGCCTCGGCCATCTGGAGCGTGTACTCCCCTTCGCCGCTCCCCACGTCGGCCACCCAGTCGCCCCTTTCGATCTGCATGGCCCCGAGCAAGGCCTCCGTGTCGCGTGGCGTTTCCTGTCCCCACACAGTCGGAGAAATGAAGACGATGAGCGCAGTCAGAACGACGGCAGTTAGCGCGAGAACTCCTTTCTTGAGCATGATTGGAGGGGGACTGGTTCGGCAGAGCGCGGTCTCTTAGATGCGTAGGCCTGAACTCGGTTCGGCGGATTTCCTTCTGGGAGGGCCGGAAGAAGCGGCCTGCATCTGCGCGTAGCGAGGGGCATCCGTTGCCGCCCTGGTGCGGGTGGGGGGGGCGGAACCGGACGCCGGACGCCCGGCGACGGTCGCGTCCATCGGGTTCCTTCGGATAGAATAGAGCCGACGGGGTCGGACCTCTGGCCTCAGCGCGAGGCAGCATCTGGATCGGAGGGGGGTGCCGCTTCTTCGGAGGGGTCTTTGGACGCAGGGGCGGCCTCGAGGGCGTCGAGGGCCGCCCGGGCGGTCTGCAGCGTCTCCTCGGCGGTGGAGGGACTGGGACGCGCCCCTGCAAACTTGACGCGATCGGCCTCTTCCAGTATGCGCTGGAGGCGCTCCACCACGGTCGAGGGCAGGTCGGCCTGGCGATCGAGACTCCTTACCAGCTCCTGGGTCGTTCGCCCCTCCGTTGCAATGTCCCACCGGCGCGACACGTAGGTGCGGAGAACGTCGGCCAGAGCCACGTAAAACGCCTCGACGGCATCCGGCTCCGCCACGTTGGAGGTTTGAAGGGTCCGCAGTTGGTGAACGGCGGCCTCATAGGCAGCCGAATCCGTGTCGGTCGCCGTGGAGGGCTCCTCTGAAGAATCCGTCTCCCGATCCCAATTCCCGTGTCGGAATCGGCCCCACAGATAGATGCCCCCACCAAGGCCCGCCGCGACGAGCCCGATCAGCACCCACCAGGCGACGGGCCCCGACGGCTCCTCCACCACCCTCGACGAGGACCCGCCGCGCGGGTCCGTAATCCGCACGGTTCGGGGCACCGTGAAGGTGGTCAATGTGCCGACCGCGGCGTCGACTCGAATCGGCACGGGCGGGATGCGAACCGAATCGCGGGCCGAGGTCTTCACGGTGTACGCGACGCTATCGATCGCATACCAGTTCCCAACCTGCCGCGTGTGCACCTCACTCCGGCGCAACACCTCCAGGTCGCCGAAGGCCGAATCGACGGTGGCCGAGGGGAACGCAATGCCTCGATGGGCAGGCGTGCTGCCCTCAATCACAAGATCGAACGGCTCACCAGCCCGGACGCTATCCGCCGGAATCCAAAGCGTGACGTCGGGGCGGGGTTGGGCCGCTCCGGTCCCCACCAGGATCCACACCGCAAGGACCGCCGCGATGCTGGCGAATGAGCGAGGCCCGCCGAGCCGGGTCGGGGCAAGTGCGATGCGCACGTTGGGGCTCCCAGTTTTTAAAAAGGGGCGATCCGGGCCGTCGCCGGGATTCACTCCCCGGCGTGTCATCTTCCGTATGCAGAGCGACTGGGTCTGTTACCGCCTGCGATCAATTCAGTGCCCGTCGCTGCGTCTCGCGGGCGTGCGGTGTGCTCGGTCGGCGGTTCCCATACGTGGCGGGGGGACGCATTCTCAATGTGCCGTTTTCGTGAGGGGCGACGCGTCCCTCTTGCCACTGCCCGGCCTTCTCCCGATGTTGTGCTGCGGTCCGTTGCTCTCTTTCGACCAGAACAGACAGATCTATGTCGGAGTCGACCCCATCCTGGGCGGTGTGCAAGTTTGGAGGCACGAGCGTATCGAGTCGGGCCCGTTGGGAGACGATTGCCGAGGTGGTGCGTGCCCATCGGGCGGAGGGTCGGTCTCCGTTCCTCGTCTGCTCAGCGCTGCAGGGCATCTCGGATCAGCTGGAAGCACTGTGTCGCCAACTCTCGGGCGAGGGGCACGGCGATGCGCAGGCCACGATCACGACCATTCGGGACCGGCACTGGACCCTGGCGCAGGAGCTGGGCGTCGACCCGGACGCGGGGCTGGCCGAGGAGTTTGAGCGCCTGGAGCAGTGGATCGCTGAGATTCGGGGGGCCGACGGACCGTCGCCCCGCCAGCAGGCCGCGGTGCTGGCCACAGGCGAGCTGCTGTCGACCCGGCTTGGCGTCGCGTACCTGTCGGCCCAGGGACTGCCGGTACAGTGGCTCGACGCCCGAGAGTTTTTGCGGGCGACGGACGATCCGCACGTTCCCCCGCGCCGTCAGTACCTGTCGGCCACCTGCACCTCGCATTCCGACCCGGTGCTCCAGGCCCACCTCGCCGACGATCCCGACACGGTGTACCTCACGCAGGGCTTCATCGCGA
>CAZRPQ010000164.1:0-5624 GCA_964601725.1 uncultured Salinivenus sp.
TGTTGATTTTTCCTCGTGAGAAGGACACATTCACAGGAGCATTCGGGGAAAGATCCGAGGAGGCTCGGACCAAGCTGAAGCACCTTTGTCCAACAATTAGCGGTTGGGAAGCGCTACGATCTTGAAATTTTTCCCGGGGCATTACACTCGGCTTGCAATTTTCCCTGCGGGAAATTACACTTGACGGTGTCTGAGCGAATGAAAAGGTTTTAACTAGACTGACGGCTCGTTGTCTCGAGGTAAAAGGTGCCCCGAAGACCCTCTCCTCGTCATCCTACACACCGAAAGGGATTTGGGCGCAAGTTCCCGATTTGAACTCATTCCAGAGGGGACATTTTCCGTGTTTGGGAAGACCCCACGCGAATGACCGTTCGGGCTCCTGAGTCAAGCTCAGAACCGATGGCCTTCGCCCCCATCAGCCGTCGTGTGGACCGTCGGGATGACGGGCTTCCATTCGAGGTTTTCAGAAGCTCCAGTGCCGGTGCAGACGAGAGTGATGAGTACCCTGACTGGTCGGTAAATTATTGGGGACTCACGGGCACGTGAAGGGCACTCGTTCATGCTCTCCGCTGCAATCTTCCCGACTCAGTTGAAGGGAGACTTGGAAGCGATTCCGCTCGAAGACCACGGAGGGCCGAAAGTTCTAGATGACGTTGCAGTCTCGGCCCATTTTGCCCAGCGCCAACCGGCCATCTTAGGCCACTTTCAGAGAATCGATACCTATTCACGTACTTCTATTAGAATTGTCAAGCCACTCAAAAATGTGGAATAAAACGATACTGAGCACAGCGACGGTGTTTGCACTTTCCTTTCTTTGCGTGGGCCTCCTCTTCGCCCAGGAGAAGACGGTGAGCGGCACGGTGACGGACGGGGCGACGGGTGAAGCCCTCCCGGGCGCGAACGTGACCGTTCAGGGCACCCAGACCGGGACGACGACCGATGCACAGGGGCAGTACGAGCTCGACGTCCCTGGACCGGGGGCCGTCCTCGTGTTTTCCTTCATCGGCTACCAGAGCCAGGAGATCGAGGTCGGGGACCAGACGGTCATCGACGTGGTCCTCCAGGAGGACGTGGGGCAGCTTGAGGAGGTTGTTGTGACCGGGTACAGCACGCAGGAACGTCAGGAGGTGACGGGAGCGGTCTCCTCGGTGGACGTGGCCGAGGCGAGTACCGGAAGCAACTCGAGCGCCCAGGATCTCCTTCAGGGACGCGTGTCCGGGGTCAATGTCGTCTCGAACAGTGGAGAACCGGGCGCCGGCATGCGGGTCCGCGTTCGCGGGTCGAAATCGATTAGCGCGGGGAACAGTCCTCTGTACGTTATCGACGGCGTGCCCATCAATAATACCAACATGACCCCCGGAGGGGCCGACGCAGGCGGGGTGTCCTCGTCCAGCGACACCAATCCGCTGGCCATGCTCAACCCGCAGGACATCGAGTCCATCGAGGTGCTGAAGGACGCTTCCGCCACGGCCATCTACGGCTCGCAGGGCTCAAACGGGGTCGTGCTCATCGAGACAAAGAGCGGAGCCTCCGGCGGAGGCGTTCAGGTCGATTACAGCGGCCAGGTGACCGGCGGGACCGTTACGAACGAGCTCGATCTTCTCAGCGCCAGTGAGTACCGACAGGCCGACAGCGACATCAACGGGACCGCGATCAGCGAGCAGCCGGGTGCCAGTACCGACTGGCAGGACCAGGTTATGCGGTCCACGACCTCCCAGGAGCATAATCTTTCCTTCTCGGGAGGGACTGAGCAGACGTCGTACCGTGCCTCTCTGGGGTATTCGAGCCAGGAAGGCCTCCTGCTGGACTCAGGGTTCGAGCGGATTTCTGGTCGCATCAATGCCGACCACTCCGTGCTGAACGACCGGCTTCGATTCAACCTCAACCTGACCGCCAGCACGACGGAGCGCAACCACGCGTTCTTTAACCAGTCAGGTGGATTTGAGGGCGGCGCCATCAAGAGCGCGCTTGCCTTCGACCCCCGGCGTCCGGTTGAGGACGAGGACGGCTCATTCTTCGAATACCTGCAGAGTGTCCGAAATCCGGTCGGACTGCTCCAGCAGGTCGACGACAACACCGACCAGGAGCGCATTCTGGGGAACTTCTCCGCGGAGGCAGATCTTCTGGAGAACCTTACGCTGAAAGGGACCTTCGGAGCCGACGTAAGCAACGGCATTCGACGAAGCTACATTCCCAAGGCAAACGCCGTCGGGGCCACGACCGATGGGGAGGCGAGCCAGAACGAGCGCCGCCTCAGGAATCTCGTGGCGCAGTCAACGCTCCGGTACAACCGGAACGACCTGCTCGACGGGCATAGTCTCCGTCTCCTCGGCGGATTTGAGTTCAAGGAGGAGACGTTTCACCAGTTGGGCACAACGGTGCAGGGCTTCCCCACCGACGCAACGACGTTCAACAACCTTGAAAGTGGAAACAACATTCTCAGCCCGTTTTCCGAGAAGGCGCGCGTAACACAGGTCTCGTTCTTCGGGCGGGCAAACTACAATATTCAGGACAAGTATCTCCTGGAGGCCACCCTGCGCCGGGACGGCTCCTCGGTCTTTGGGGAGGACAACAAGTTTGCCTTCTTTCCGTCGGCCTCCGTGGGATGGAACATTGCGGAGGAATCGTTCCTGGACGTGAGCAACCTCTCTCAGTTGAAGCTTCGCGTGTCCGGCGGAATTAGTGGGAATCAGGGCGTGCCGCCCTATGAGTCTCTCGCCCTGCTCAGCCCCAGCGCCGCGGACGCCGGCATCTTTGGGCAGGAAGAAGAAGTCATCGGCGTCACGCAGGTTCGTGCGGCGAGTCCGGGTCTGAAGTGGGAGGAAACCCGCGAGCTCAACGTGGGCATCGACTTCACCTACGGTCGCTTCGACGGGTCCGTGGAGTACTACCGATCCCTTACCGAGGACCTCCTGCTGAACACGAGCACCCAGCAGCCGGCCCCGTCCGAGACGGTGCTCGACAACGTCGGTTCAGTGTCGAACCAGGGCGTGGAAGCGTCCCTTGAAGCGTACGTGATTGACCAGGAGGACCTGGGCTTCACGATTGGCCTGAACGCCAGCTCCAACCGAAACGAGGTTGAGGACCTCGGCGGCCGAGGCACGATCGATCATGGGAGTGTAAGCGGGCAGGGACTGACGGACGTCCTGTCGCAGCGCCTTGCGCCCGGCCACCCGATCGGGTCGTTCTACGGACCGAAGTTCGTGGGTATAGAAAATGGTCAGGAGGTATACGAGACCGAAGACGGGACAACGACCGACGCGGGAGCGGCCAAAAAGCAGTTTATCGGAAATGTCGTACCCGACGTATCGTATGGCTTCAGCCTCCGCTTCCGGTACAGTGGCTTCGACGCCAACGCCTTCTTCCGCGGCGAGCAGGGGCGCGAGGTCTTTAACAACACCGCGGCGGAGCTGACGACGAAAAGCCTCGTCGGGCGCCTCAACGTCCTGGAGGAGACGCTCAACGACGGGACCAGCGCCGATCACTCGCCGGCCTACTCGTCCCGGTGGGTCGAGGACGCTTCGTTCCTGCGCCTGGACAAACTGACGCTTGGATACAACGTCCCAAACGTGAGCCGATTCAGCCTTCGGCGTGCACGCATCTACGTCTCGGCGCAGAACCTCTTCGTCATCACTCCCTACGACGGATACGATCCGGAGCTGAATACGAACGTGAGCGGCGAGGGACTCGGATTCCGCACCTTGTCTACCCCCTCGCGTGGAATTGACTACACCAGCTACCCTCGTCAGCGGACCTTCACGCTGGGAATCGAAATCGGAGTCTAGGCCGTCGCGTCTCCCTCGTCCTGCATCAACTTGAACTCAACTTGGTAGAGCCATGACTTCTAATTCCTTACTCACGAGGTGGGGCGGACGCTTTGCGGTCCTCCTCTCCATCGCCGTCCTTCCGTTCGCCCTTTCGGGGTGCGACTCTCAGTTGGACCAGGAAACCTTCGGGCAAATTGAGAAGGGCGCCTTTCCGACCAACGCCGAAGAGTTTCGCTCGGTCGCGGCCGCCACCTACGCTCCTCTGCGTAATTTTCAGTTTAGTCCCCTCAATCTAGCCGAGCACACCAGCGACGAAACCATGGTGCCCACCCGAGGGGGAGACTGGGCAGACGGGGGCCAGTGGCGGCAGCTGACCCAGCATGAATGGTCGCCCACCCATCCGGAGCTTAACCCCTCATGGAATAACTTCCAGACCGGCATCTCGCGAACCAACAGCGTGATTAGCTCGGTGGCGGCCTCGGATGCCCTCTCGGAGGGCGAAAAGGCCCAGTTCGCCGCCGAAATGCGGTTCATGCGGGCGTACTACTACTACTGGCTCATGGACTTCTTCGGCGGAGTCCCCATCGTCGTGGAAGAAGGGAGTGACCTCGACTTTCCCACGCAGGCGGAGATCTCGACTGACAACCCGCCCCCGCACAATACCCGGAAAGAGGTCTACGACTTCATTCTCCAGGAGCTGACCGGAGCGACCTCCGAGAACATTTCCGTAAGCGATATTGAAAGCCCCGCCGATGGGTCGGCGCTGGCGAACCTGCCTCCCAAAGGCGAAATTGAGTACGGACGAGCCACGCGGGGCGCCGGGTACGCCCTGCTGGCGCGCCTGCTCCTCAATTCTGAGGTCTACGCCGTTTCCATCGGGGGGCCGGAGGGAAGCGGCATCAGCGCCCTTGGCGGGGGTCCGTCCTTGTACCAGGAGGCCGCGGCCGCCGCCGATCAGGTCCTCAACTCTCCCAACTACTCCCTGGAGGACGATTATTACACCAACTTCGCGGCCGACAACTTCGGATCGGACGAGATCATCTTCGCGGCCACGTTCAACGCGAAGGCCGGCCAGGGCTTTCAGAAGCAGCAGGCGATGCTGCACTACAACCAGCCGTGGAAGGCCGGCCCCTGGAACGGCTTCACTACGATCGCCGAGTTCTACGACTCCTACGAGAACGTCGGCAACAATGAGGTTCGTCAGAACCAGTTCATGGCGGGACCGCAGTACGCAAGTCCCAGTGAGGACTGCGCTGGCGATGAATGCTTTAGCGACCCCAACTCGGAGCCGGTTACGGCCCGCAATTCCGATGTGCAGGTAGACTTCACCCCTGAGGTTCCATCGCTCATTCTGGAAGGGAGCGAGCCCGAACTTGAGAGTCCGGGGGCGCGCCCGCTGAAGTTTGAGCTCGATCCCGGCGCGCAGGGCTCAAGCATGGGCAACGACCTTCCGCTCTTCCGGTTGGCGGAGATGTACCTGATCAAGGCCGAGGCCCTCACGGCCGCAAACGGTGGGCCGACGGGCGAAGCCGTGGCGGCGTTCGACATGGTTCGTACCCGCACGGGGGCGGATGCGCTCGGCTCTCCTCCCGGTTCCGCGTCCAAGATGTACCAGCTGATCCTGCAGGAACGCGGATTCGAGTTCCACTTCGAAATGCTGCGCCGCCAGGACCAGATCCGGTACGAGTTTGCCCACGGCCAGGAGCACGTAGATACACCAAACGCGCCCTCGTTCACCGGCCCGTGGCGCTTTAAGACCGACTCGGCCCCGTGCCGGGCCCTGTTCCCGATTCCCGATAACCAGCTCAGCGTCAATCCGGAGCTGGCGCAAAATCCGGAGTACCCGGGCTGTGGAGG
>CAZRPQ010000165.1:0-5578 GCA_964601725.1 uncultured Salinivenus sp.
GGACGGTTGGAGGTGGGCCATTTGGAGGAGGACACGGCACTTGCATCCTGGCCCGAGCTGTCTGATTTCAATCTCATCCAGGCAGTGTGTCCGGACTCCCACGCTCCCACGCGCCCTCTCCCCCGCGCTGTCCCGGCAGTTTCGTCGATCAGAGGCCCAAGAGCCTGCCCTCCTCTAAGGAACCGGTCAACAAACGATTGCCGGGTGGTGGTGGAGGACCACCTTTGAGTTGTGGCAGTTTCCGCGTATGTTCTGGACCTGTCGCGAGGTCTTCCGTCGATTTCTGTTCAGTATACCCTGCTTTTCCCGATGATCGATACGATCAAGTCCGCCGCCGATGACGTGTACCCGGACATCGTGGCGCTGCGCCGCACGTTGCACCGCCATCCGGAGCTCTCGGGGGAGGAGCACGAGACGGGGCGGCGCGTGGCGGAGTGGCTGGAAGATCTCGACCTTGACGTGCGCACTGGGGTGTACGGGACGGGCGTCGTCGGGACGCTGGACGGCGCCGAGCCCGGCCCGACCCTGCTGTTGCGGGCCGACATGGATGCGTTGCCGATCCGTGAGGAAACGGGGCTCGACTTTGCCTCGGAAAACGACGGGGTCATGCACGCCTGCGGGCACGACCTCCACACGTCGTCGCTCCTGGGCACGGCCATGATTCTGGCGCGCCACCGCGGGCAGGTGCACGGGCAGGTGCGGTTTTGCTTCCAGCCCCACGAGGAGCGCATTCCCGGCGGGGCCAAATTCATGATCGAGGACGGCGTGCTCGACGCGGCAAACGGCGCCCCGGCCCCCGAGGCGGCCTTCGGGCAGCACGCGAAGCCCGATCTCCCCCCCGGCACCATTGGGGTGCGGCCCGGAGCGTTCATGGCGTCGACCGACGAGGTGTACGTGACCGTGGAGGGCGAGGGAGGCCACTCGGCGAATCCCCACGAGGCGGTGGACCCAGTCTACGTCGCCAGCCAGATCGTGGGGGCCCTCCAGTCCCTCGTGAGCCGCCGGTGCCCGCCGGGCGTGCCGTCGGTGCTCACCATCGGGCGCCTCGTGGCGGACGGGGCCACGAACGTGATCCCCGACACCGCCCGGCTGGAGGGGACCTTCCGGGCGATGGGCGAGGACTGGCGCTTTCGGGCGCACGACCTCTTCCGGCAGATCGTCCACCGGACGGCCGAGGCGCACGGCGCCACCGCCGAGGTGGAGGTGCGAGTGGGGTATCCCTCCCTCCACAACCACGAGGCGCACACGACGCTCGTCGAGGAGGCCGCCCGCGAATACGTGGGCCCGGACCGGACCGTGGACGCGGACCGCTGGTTCGCGGGGGAGGATTTCGCCTATTTCCTCCAAGAGTGCCCCGGCACTTTCTACCAGCTCGGCGTGGGCAGCGAGCACGGCCTCCACACCGCTCAATTCGACCCCGACGAGGAAGCCCTCCGCACGAGCGCCGGCTTCATGGCCTACCTCGCCTGGCGGTACGGGCAGGCCCAGGGCCACGACGACTGATTGGTGGAGCGCTATCGGTCGGCGGTGTAGGAGGAGCTCGGTGCGACCGTCGAGGCGGCGCCGCAGGGGAGCGGTCCGGAGCCGCGTGTAGGGGCTGAATGGGGGCATCCCCGACGGCGGTGTCGGGAGATGCCCCATCCCGAAAGAAGGAGATGGCTCCTATCTTCTGTGGCCGAAAGGGGCGTTCGAAAGGGGCGTTCCCGCCGTTGTCCGCCACTCTCCGACACGTTATGGACCAAACCCTCCACCTCCCCAACCACGTCAACATCATCGGCCCGACCACCGATTACGCCTACAAGTGGGGCCTGAACGTTGGGTTGTCGGACGAAAAGGCGCTCCGGCTGGCCCTCGCGGTCGACGAGCTGGTGACCGACGTCGTGCGGTTCGCGTTTCCCGGCGAGGACGACACGTTCAAGATCACCTTCCGGTCGGATCTCTCCACGGCCGAGGTCATCATCCACGAGCGGGGGGAGCCCTTCGACCCGGCACGGCACGCATACGACCCGGAGCGGGCCGTCGAAGAGGACAACTTTGAGGGCGCCGGCTTTGCCGTGGTCGACCACTGCGTCGACGACTTCGCGTTCCTGAACCGGGGGCGGGAGGGAAAAGAGTTTCGGCTCGTCCAGCACGTCGAGTCGGAGCACATCGCCGACTTCCATCCCACGGAGGCGCAGGTTCCGGACGCCGACCGCGAGGACGTGTCCTACACCTTCTCGCCCGTCCAGCCCCGGGATGCCGAGGACATTGCCAAGCTCATTTACCGCACCTACGGCTACACCTACGTGCGGGAGGACCTCTACTACCCGGAGCGCATCGAGCGGGCCCTGGAGCAGGACGAGAAGTTCGGGGTGGTCGTGCGCAGCGACTCGGGGCGCGCCGTTGGGTATTTTGCCGTGCTCCGGTCGCAGGATTCCAACATCGGCGAGGTGGGCGAGGCGGTGGTGGACGTCAACCATCGACGGCGCGGCCTCATGAAGCGCATGCTCCGCTCGCTGATTGACCAGGCGAATGAACGAGGACTGAGCGGCGTGTACGGGGAAGCGGTCACGGTGCACGACATCAGCCAGCGGGTGAACCACCACTTCGGGATGGTGTCTACGGCGATGTTGCTGGGCCTCTTCCCGCCACAGCGGTTCCGGTCGCTATCCGGGGGACGCACGCAGCCTATCACCGTCGTCATCGACTTTCGGCCACTGGTGCCCTACGACACGACGACGGCGTATCTGCCGGCCCGCTACGCCGACCTGCTCCGGCGCATCTACGGGGCCCTCGACGTGGACGACCTGCAAGTCCCGCCCGCCTCCGACGCGACCCCGGGCGACCAGTTGCCGGACGCCACCGAGATGGACGCCCGCATCCGATACACCTACAATCACGTCGTTTTCGTGGTGGACACTCCCGGCCGGGATCTCCCGGAGCAGGTGCATCAGGCGCTCGACGACCTGGAGGACGAGAACATGGCGGTGGCGTACGTGGACCTGCCGCTCGACGATCCTGCCACCCCCGCCGCCACGGAGCTGCTCTGTGAGAACGACTTCGTCTTCGCCGGCCTCATGCCCCGCTTTCACGAGGGGCGCGACTACCTGAGGGTGCAGTCCCCGCTGATGGAGCTCGATCCGGACGCCATCGAGGTCTACTCGGACCTCGCCGCCGATCTCAAATCGTACATCCTACACGAACTGTCATGGACCCCGAACGCCACGGAGACACCCTCACAGTCCGCCCCCGACGCGACTTCAACTTGATGGCGGTCCGTCACCTCAAGTACCACCTGGAGGACGCGACTCGTGTGCGCATCGACCTCGGGCGGGCCCGGCTGGTGGACACGGAGGCTGTCATGGCCCTTGTTCGGATGCAAAAACAGGGGCTGGAGGTGGCCCTCCTGAATCCCCCTCCCATCTTCCACGAAGTGCTGGAGGTGCTGGAGCTCGAATCGGCGTTCGACGTGGAGACGCTCGTGGAGCAGGAACGTTCGTGACTCCTGCCGAACCCGGGGCGAGGTTCCTCAATGGGCGTCCGGAGCGGCGAACGTTGTGGCCCCCCGGTCGTGAAACCGTCCGACGCCTTCCTCGCTCGCTACCGCACGGTGCATGCCCTCCGCACAGCCCGAGACGGACCCGTCCGTTCCTGCCGACGCCCTGTCGGCGTACGTCCACGACCACGCCGACGACTACGTCGATTTCCTGAGCCGGCTGGCCCGGGCCGAGTCGCCCTCCACCGAGCCCGAGGCGCAGCGGGAGATGCAGCGGCTCCTGGCCGAGGCGCTCGCCGACCTCGACTTTGCGGTGACGCACCTGCCGGGGGACGATACGGGAGGCGCCCTCTACGCCCGGCCCTCTCGTCTCACGTCCCCCCACCAGTTGCTCCTGGGCCACAGCGACACGGTGTGGCCCCACGGCACGCTCGACGAGATGCCGGTGACCCGGGACGGCAACCGGCTTCGGGGGCCCGGGGTCTTCGACATGAAGGCCGGCCTCACCTCCATCGTGTTTGCGCTGCGGGCCCTGCGCGCCCTCGACCGGAGGCCCACGGTGGCCCCCCTGGTGCTCGTGACGAGCGACGAGGAGATCGGGAGTCCCGAGTCGCGCCGCCACATCGAACGCCTCGCCCGGGTCGCCGAGCGCGTCTACGTGCTGGAGCCGGCCCTCGGGCTCGACGGCAAGATCAAGACGGCCCGGAAAGGGACCGGCCAGGTGACGCTCCGGGTGCGCCCGACCGAGGCCTCGGCGGAGGGCGACGTGGTGCTGGAGCTTTCGAACCTCGTGCAGCGCCTCTACGAGTTCCACGAGCCAGAGCGCGGAGTCACCATCAACGTCGGCACCATCGACGGCACTCAGATCGACGCCGAGACGGGCGCGTCCTACGGCGAGTTGGTGGCGGACGTGCGCGTGCCGACCCACGAGGCGGCCGAGACGGTGCGCTCGGCGATTGCGGACATGGAGACCCATACGCCTGGACTGACGGTGGACGTGCAGGGAGGACTCAACCGACCGCCCCTGGAGCGAACCCCTGGGAACCGTCGGCTTTGGGAGCGGGCCCGGCGGCTCGGACAGCACCTCGGGCTCGATCTCGAAGAGGGACGAGCCGGAGGGGGCTCCGACGGGAACTTTACGAGCCAGCACACCCCCACGCTCGACGGGCTCGGGGCGGTCGGGGATGGGGCCCACGCCCCCCACGAGCACATCCGCATCGACGAGACCCTCGACCGGTGCGCCCTGCTCGCGCTTCTGCTTCTGGGGCCCTCGCTGTCCAGCGAGAAGCAGGCCTAACCGGTCAATATTCTACTCGCTCCTCGTAGTCGAGCCAGGCCTCGAAGGGGCGCTGCGCTTCCTCTTCGAGCTGTTGGTGCATCGGAATGCGCCGGTCGGCGGGCGGTGTGGTGAGCTCTTCGTAGATGTGATTGTCGTCAAAGCCGGCCGCCGCGGCGTCGCCCCGGGTGGCGGCGTAGTACACGCGGTCGAGCCGGGCCCAGTAAGCGGCGCCCAGGCACATGGGGCACGGCTCGCAGGTGGCGTACAGGGTGCACCCCCGCAGTTCAAAGTCATTCTGCGCGTCGCAGGCCCGCCGGATCGCCGTCACCTCCGCGTGGGCCGTCGGGTCGTTGAGCGCAGTGACGACGTTGGTGCCCCGCCCGATGATCGTGCCGTCGTCTACGACGAGGGCCGCGAACGGGCCGCCCTGGCCCGTGGTGACATTTTGGACGGCCATCTCGATGGCTTCGCTCAGAAATTCGTCGGGCGAGGGGACGGAAGACACAGTGCGCAGAGGGTCGGACGAAGAAATAGATGGACAGGGGCAGGGGACCCTGCGCTGCCCCCCGTGTGCGTTCGGGCTCGCTGGAACGGAGAGCAGCAGTGCAGACGGCCCACAAAGCCTCCCCTTCATTCGGCTGTGAGACCACCTAGTTCCCCAGTGCGCGGCCCGAATCGAAGGGGAGTGCCGAGCGCTCGCATGGTCCGATCCAGGATTGACCGAGCGGAGGCGCAGTCGTCCCCAGCGCCGATCGCGCCGGGAAAGCGCAAAAGAGAGGGCAGACAGCATGCGAGCGCAGGGGCGCGCTCCGGCTCCGCGTCGA
>CAZRPQ010000166.1:0-5574 GCA_964601725.1 uncultured Salinivenus sp.
CCAGCGCTCCGCTCGGAATGACGATTTTTAAAGTTGTTTTGCTGATCTACTTAGGAGGCGTGGCCCTGCGCATTCGCAAACACGAGGGCCTTCGCCGCGGCCTTCGCGGTCGCCTCCGAGTCGACGTTTGCCTCGAAGGAGGCCTTCGCCGCCGCCTGCGCGTTGGTGTAGAAGGAGCCGTAGGCATTCACGGCCGCCTCCACGGCACCCTTGAGCACCCCGTCGATGTCGGCCAGGGCCGAAAAGAGAACGTCCACAGTCCCTTGGATCTCCGTCTCCGCCGTCGTGATCGCCGTGGTGCTGAGGCCGAAGGCACTCTCCATCTGGGTCTTCACCTCTGCCTGGTACGTGGAGTGCGCATCCGCCATGGCACTGACGGAGCCGGCCGCGCGGATGTCGGCCTTGAGCTGCTGGCGGGCCTGAACGAGCGCATCGATCGTCGCATCGCTCGCCCCCTGCGCCTCAAAGAGGGCTTCTTCGGCCCGGGCCGTGGCCGCCGCCCGCAGAAGCTCCGCCTGCCGGCGCAGGCCCAGCTCCGCACCACTGGAGGCCTCCGCGCTGAACTCGATCATGATTGAGGTGCTGGTCTGGCGAGACTCGCCCTGCGACTCGGCCGATCCCCCCGCCTCGACGAAGAGAGTGGCCATTTCATTCTCAAACGCCGTCACGGCCTGGGCCCGCGCCTCGGCACTGCTCGCCGCGGCGAGGCTCGACTGCAGCTCCGCATAGAGGGTCGTCTTGGCCTGTGCGATCGCGCTGGCGCTGGCGCCCCCGTCGGCGTTCCCGTTCATCTGACCCTCGGCCTCGACGCTCGACGCGATTGCGGCCGCCACGTCCGCCGTCGAGGTCTGCCCCGCGTTGATGTCCGCCGCCGCCTCGGCGTTGACGGACATCGCCACATCCGCCGCCGTCACGCCCTCCTCGTGGCTGGAGGCCTCGTCCTCGCTCTTTGCCTCGACGTAGACGTTGGCCTCAGCCTTGGTCTCGGCGGTCATGGGCTGAGCCTCAATCTGCCCCTGCCCGTCGACCTGAACGATGACGCTCGACGAGAAGTCGTTTTCCCCGTCGGCGTTGAGCCGGACCATGCCAGAAGCCCCTTCCCCCGTAAGGCTAATCGTGAACTCTCCGCTCGCGTTGGTGGTCGCCTCTCCTTCGAGCGGGCGAGTCGAGCCATCGGCCGTGACGCGAACAGCGGTCACCACCGCGCCCTCAACCCCGTCCTGCGCGGCCGTCGAGCGGGCCGCTTTTGAAGAGGCCGACGAGGCGCTGGAGCCGGAGGAGTTGTTGTTGGTTACACGTCCGGACACGGTCACCGACTCGGCGCTGCTCCCTCCTCCGCCCGAATCGCACCCCACCAGGGGCAGCCCGACAATGAGGAGCACCGACAATGCCGCCGGAAGCAGGCGCCCCATCGACGTGTGGAGTACGCTTCGATTGTTCATTTGGCTACTCATAAGTCGCTTGAACTAAATTTGTGAGATAAGAAAAGATCCTCTGAGCGAGACCCGCCCGAGTGGCGCGCCTCGCGTAGATACCGCTAATATCCGCATGAACCATACGGCGCGGACGGGGCAGAGTCGTGAGGGATCGTTGAGATCTGGCCACGACGAGGTGAGGATCCGCTGAGCCCCCCCGGTGGCGGTGGGTCTTGTGGCAGTTGCCAAAGTGTTCGTATCCGCCGGGCAATCCGGCAACGGGCCGGGCGGTCTCCCCCCGCCACCTCCCAACTTCACTCCCAACCGCAGGAGCGCGCCTTGAAATCCAGGCGTGAGGGGCCGATCCTTGTTAGTGTCTCTTACCCACCGGATTATTCTGTGCGAGAACAGCCGGTGCAAGAACAGGGGCGGGCCCGGAATGCACACCCCCCGGGTCTGCGTCCCTCCCTTCGCTCCGGCCCGATGCTTTTTCGATCGAATTGTGTCGTTCTATGTCCGAGGCCCCTTCACTGAGAGAGCATTTTAGCGACGGACTCTGGGTCGGAGAGTGGTTCGTCGAACCGATGCGGAACCGGATTCGGCTCGAGGACGAGGAGGTCCAGCTCGAACCGAAGGTGATGGAGGTCCTGTTGTGCCTCGCAAAGCGCCCCGGCGAAACCGTCCCGAAGGACCAGTTCATGGAGGAGGTCTGGCAGGACACAGTCGTCACGGACGACGTGCTCTCCCGATGCATTTCCCAGCTGCGGAAGGTGTTCGACGACGATCCGAACGACCCGTCGTACATCGAGACGATTCGGAAAACCGGGTACCGGTTGGTCGCCTCTGTGGAGCGGCCCGCGGCGACCGAGGCCGGGCCTTCTCCCGCGGACGAAGCGATCGCTACGTCCCCAACCGCGGAGGGCGAACATCCGATCCAGCGTCTCCTCCGGACCATCACCGGACGGTTGGAAACCTCGTCTCCGGGCGGGGAGGACCAGTGGATCGTCGTGGCCGGGGGCGTGATTCAGCGAAAGTGGGTGCTCGGCGCTGCCGGGCTCCTCGTGGCTCTTCTCGTGTTTGGGGTGGGGGCCTGGGTGACCTCTACCCTGTCGGCAGGCGGCGACCCTCCCCGCTCGGCACTGCCCTTCACGAGCTTCTCCGGGGAAGAATTCGATCCAGCGCTGGCTTCGACCGGGCACCAGGTGGCCTTCGCGTGGCGCAAGCCCAACAGCCAGAACCAGAGCATTTACCTCATGCAGCGGGGGGCAGAGCAACCGCTTCAACTTTCCGCCGACTCGACCACCGATTGGAGTCCCACCTGGTCCCCGGACGGGCGGTTCGTTGCGTACGTGCAAAGCATGAACGGGACGCACCAGGTCTCCATCGTGCCTTCGATTGGCGGCCAGCCCTCCCAGGTCCTGACCCACCGGCGACGGGACATCCAGAGTGTCGCCTGGCTCCCGTCCCCCTCCCGCCGGACGCTCGTCGTCTCGGCCCAGCGACGCCCCCATCAGGCGTTTGGGCTCTCGCTGTACTACCCCGACACCGACTCGGTGACCCCTCTGACGCGTCCCCCTCTCTGGTCGACCGGGGACACCGATCCGGCCCCGTCCCCGGACGGCTCCCAAATTGCCTTCGTGCGGGGCACCGTGCAGGGCGTCGAAGATCTCTTCGTGGTTCCGGCCTCGGGCGGTGCCCCTACCCCTGTGACGACCGACAGTACCGACATCGACGGCGTCGCGTGGTCGGCGGACGGCTCCCACCTCATCTATGCGGCCGAACGAGAGGGCGTCTCGGGACTCTGGAGAGTGGCCCCCGACGGCGGGGCACCCACTCTCATCCGCTCGGCGAGCGAAGGCACTCGCTTCAGTCATCCCACCCTTTCGGCAGAGTCCAATCGCCTGGTGTATACCCAGCAATCGGCCCAGCTTGACGTGTGGAAGCTGAGCCAGCCGAGCCAATACGAGGAGTTTGCGGCGGACCCGCTGCTGTCGTCGACCCGGGAGGACGCGAACCCGAGCATTGCTCCCGGCGGAAACCAGATCGCTTTCGTCTCGGATCGGTCGGGGACCCACGAAGTATGGATTGCCGAGGCTGACGGCTCCGCGCCCACTCAACTCACCTCCCTGGGCGGCCCTACGGTGCACGCGATCCGCTGGTCCCCGGAGGGCGAGCGGCTCTGCTTCGTCACGCGCCGAAACGGACAGTCCGACCTCCACCTCATCGCTGCGTCGGGCGGAGCGCCGTCACGCCTCACGAAGGCGTCTTCGGAGGATCTCGTGCCCCGATGGTCCCGGGACGGCCGCTGGGTGTACTTTTCCTCAACCCGAACCGGAAACTGGGAAGCCTGGCGCACACGCGCCTCCGCGGACACCCACCGCGTTCAGCAAGTCACCACCGGCGGGGCCGTTGCCGCGCAGGAATCGCGCACCGACTCGACCCTCTACTACGTCCGTCCCGACACGGTGGGCATCTGGAGGATTCCCCTGGACACGAGCCGTTTCCCTCTGCAGACGAAACTATCCTCCCAAAACCTCCCCATCAGCACGATCTTGCAGTTCGATCCCCAGGAACGACGAAGCTGGTGGGTGGGAGAAACCGGGATTCACTTCGTGCACCGCCAGTCACGCAGGGCGATGCTTTCCTACTTTGAATTCGCATCCCGCCGGATTCTCCCCCTCTATTCCTTCCCCGATTGGCGACCCGCGCAGAGCATAGCCATTGGCCCGGACGGGGAATGGTTTGCCTACACCCGCGTCGTTCGGCGGGAGAGCGACGTCATGCTCGTCGAAGACTTTTGATGGTTGAGACCAAATCTCTGATGTACAAAATCACGAGCGACAGTGCAGTAGGGCGGGCCGGTCTGTCCACTCATCGCTCAATGACAATGCCTCCGGCACCGACGGCGATGTCAGGACTGCCACTGGCGACAGCCTTGAGGTTCGCGCCTGTTGGCGTCGCCTTCTGTTCCCACTCGCCGCCGGTCAAGTCGTACACCTTGCCCCCTCCCCCGACCGCGAGGCCGTCTGTGTCGTCCTTGGCAACTTCTAGGTCCCGCAGGCCCGCATCGCCCGTGTCGGTGGGCGTCCACTCGGTGCCGTTCCAGTGGAAAATCATACCGCCCCCACCGGAGACCCACACGTCACTGGCCCCGTCGGCGTCGACGCCATAGACGTTCACGTTCGCGTCGGCGATGCCGATCTTCCCCCACGTCTCCCCATCGTCGGTCTCGAAGACGGTCTGGTTGCCGTCTACGATGTGTCCCTCGCGCGCATCGAAGAAGTCGACGGCATTGATGTTTGAGCCGCTGCCGGGAGTAACGTACTCCCACGTGTCCTCCTTTCCGTTCTTGAAGCTGAAGTACATCTTTCCGGAGTCCCCGGCGACGTAGACGTTGGCCTCGCCCGCCGTCCCCGTGACCGCAACCCCGTTGAAGTTGTTCGTCACGTCCATGGGGGCGGACCGGTCGTTCAGGGTGCCCGTCTCGACGTCGTACTCCCCAATTGCCCCGGAAGCGCCGACCAGCCAAATTCGCGTGCCGTCGTCCGTCACGTCCGCCCCGTAAAGGTCATTGCCATTGCCGGTCGGGCCACCGTCGAGAACCTTTGTCCATCCCTCGGAGGTCCGCTTCAGAAGAATGCCTCCGCCCCCGACAGCGTAAGCGCCTGCGTCGGTATACACAACGTCATAAAGCGTGCTTCCGGTCGGCGTCTCGGCCTCGGTCCACGCCGAGGACTGCACCGGCTGGGCCGCCTCTTCGGCGCCGGGGCGAGACTGCTGGACGCTCGGGCCCTGGGCATCGCAGCCGACGAGTACGAGAAGAAAAAGAGACAGAAGTGAAGCCGCGCTGAATTTGGTACTGTCGAGGAGAGACACTTGTCGTTGCTGCATGGGTGGGAACGTGGTCTGTGATTGATCCGACGAGAAGGGGCGAGGCGCGAGCCCTGCGATCACTTCACGTCCACCCTATGCAGAAGCGCCGCCGAAGTCGTGAGGAGGCGCCAAGGATTGTCGGATGAGGCGGTGATGATTCCTTTAGGCGCGGCTTGAGACGATCTCGTTGCCCTCGGCTGGAGCTTCTTTGGTTCCAACGTTTGTCACCTCCGGCTTACGATCGGGCCGACACGATGTATTCAAAACGGCATTGTCCCGAAGATTG
>CAZRPQ010000167.1:0-5570 GCA_964601725.1 uncultured Salinivenus sp.
ACGCCCACACGCAATCACGCCCACACGCAGCTACGACATCAACCGGAGCAGATCGGTGAACACGCCCGCCGCGGTCACCTGCGGGCCGGCGCCGGGGCCCTGCACGATGAGCGGCGTTTCGTGGTAGCGATCCGTCTGGAAGCGGACGATGTTGTCCGTGTGGTTGATGCGGGCGAAGGCGTGGTCGACGGGGTAGCGGCGCAGGCGGACCGACGCCTCCCCGTCGCGCGTGACGCTGCCGACGAAGCGGAGGACTTTGTTCTCGGCTTGAGCGTCCCGAAGGATTTTCGTCATGGCGGCGTCGTGCTCCGGCAGGTGCTCCAGGAACGTCTCCACGGATCCGTCCTGGAGGGCCTCGGGCACCAGCCCCTCCACCGCCACCTCGTCCAGCTCCAGCGGGATCCCCATCTCGCGCGCCAGGATGACCACCTTCCGCGCCACGTCCATGCCGGAGAGGTCGTCGCGGGGGTCGGGTTCGGTGAAGCCCTCGGCCTTGGCCTGCCGGAGGATGGCCGAGAAGGGACGGTCGCCGTCGAACGCGTTGAAGAGATACGACAGGGTCCCGGAGAGGATGCCCTCGATTCGATGCACCTGATCGCCCGTCTCCGTGAGGCTGTTCAGCGTCTGCAGGATGGGCAGCCCCGCGCCGACGGTGGTTTCGTAGAGGTACCGGGGACTCGGCCCCTTGCTGGCGGCCTGGAGGGCCCGGTACGTCTCCCACGCGTCCGTGTTGGCTTTCTTGTTGGGCGTGACGACGTGGACGCCGCGCTCGAGCCAGTCTTGATAGTGCTGGGCGACGACCTCGCTCGCCGTGCAATCGACGATCACCGTGTGGGGGTGGTACTCGGTCTGGACGTGATCGACGAATCCGCCAAGGTCGGTGGGGGCGCCCTCCGCCAGGGCGTCGCGCCACGTCTCGAGGTCAAGGCTTTGCTCGGCCCGGAGCATCTTCGAGGAGGTGGCAATGCCGCGCACCCGGAGGTCGATGTCCTGCTCCTCGCGCAGGCGCTCAGCCTGATCGCCAATCTGATCGAGCAGGGCGGAGCCGACATTGCCGGCCCCGACGACCCCAATCGAGAGGGTGCGGTTCGACAGGTAAAACCCCGCGTGGGCGGCCCGAAGGGCCTGGTGGGCGTCGTCCCCGTCCACCACCGCCGAGATGTTGCGCTCCGACGAGCCCTGCGCGATGGTCCGCACGTTGACGTTCGCGTCGCCGAGTGCCCCGAAGAAGGTAGCGGCAACGCCGGGGGTGCCCGCCATCTGGTCCCCGACGACGGCGAGAATGCTGCAGTCGGGCGTCACGTCCACCTGCCGGATCTGCCCACGGTCGAGCTCGGCGTAGAAGGCCTGCTCGGCGGCCTCCCGCGCCACGGTGGCCTGCGCCTGCGGGACGGCGAAGCAGATCGAGTGCTCGGAGCTGCCCTGCGAGATGAGGATGACGGACACGCCCTCGTCCTCCAGCGCGTCGAAGAGGCGCCGGGCGATGCCGGGGACCCCAATCATGCCGCTGCCCTCCAGGTTGAGGAGGGCCACGTCGTCGATCGTGGAGAAGCCCTTGACCGCCGACGCGCCATCACCGTCGAGGTGGATGCGGGTCCCCGGCCGGTCGGGCGCGAAGGTGTTGCGGATCGTGATGGGAATCTCGTGCTCGACGGCCGGGGCCAGTGTGCGCGGATGGATGACGCTGGCCCCAAAGTAGGCCAGCTCCATTGCCTCTTCGTAGGAGAGCGCATCGAGGCGGCGGGCATCCGGAACGTAGCGGGGATCGGCGCTCATCACGCCGTCCGTGTCGGTCCAGATTGTGAGCGCCTCCGCCCCGAGCAGCGACGCGAAGATGGCGGCGGAGTGGTCCGAGCCGTTCCGGCCCAGCGTGGTGGGCACCCCGTTGGGCGTGACCGCGATGAAGCCGGTCGCCACGATTACGTCGGCGTCTTCGTGGTCGGCCCGCCACTCGGCAAACCGGTCTCGGGTCGCCGACCAGTCCACCACCGGCCCCAGCTCCTCGTGGGTGACGACGAGCACCTCCCGGGCATCGCAGACGGCCGCGGCCATTCCCCGGTTGCGAAGCACTCCCCCCAGTACCCGCGCCGACCACAGCTCCCCGTACCCGGCCACAAGGTCGCGCGTCGTCGAGGGCGCAGTGCCCATGAGTCGGGTGGCGCGGAGCACGTCGGCCAGGTCGTCCACGTCCTGATCCAGGGGGCGGAGCAGCGAGGCCGCCGCCTCTCCGTTCAGCAGGTCCGTAACGACGGCCCGCTGGTCGTCGCGGAGGGCCTGGAGGGGACCAGAGAGCCCGTCGTCCCCCGTGTGGGCCTGCTCTGCGAGGTCGAGCAGACGATCGGTCACCCCACTCATCGCCGAGACGACGACCGCCAGGGGCGGCTCGCGGGCGTCGAGGAGAGACGCCACGTGCTGAATGCGGGTCGGGTCGGCGAGGCTGGTCCCACCAAACTTGTGGACCTGCCAGTCAGCGGACGCAGGGGCGTTCGGTTCCATGCGGCGGAGAAGGCGGTGGAGAGCGTGCCCGAGTCAGGAAGCGGGGGTGAAGCGGTCGGCCCGGTGGAAAAAGACAGGAGTTCAACGGTTGTCTCTGCGCGATTGGGGCGGGCGAAGTTACGTTGGGGGTCCGTCCGCGTCCAACCGCGCCACGACGCCCGTCAGGAGACGGTGCAGACGCGATCGAGCCCCACGAACGGCCTCCCCGCCGTCCTCCGCGGTCGCGGGAGAGGGACCGTCCGTCAGGTGGTGCTCGCTGAGCAGCGCAACGGTCAGCACCCGTACCCCCATGTGGCGGGCCGCGATCACTTCGGGCACCACGCTCGGGCCCACGGCGTCGGCCCCCAGTCGTCGAGCCATCCGGTGTTCGGCCCTCGTTTCCCGGTTCGGCCCAAGGAGCGCGAGGTAGACGCCCTTCTGTAGCGAGATCCCTTCGTCGCGGGCCACGTCCCCGGCCCCCTGTCGGAGGGATGCGTCGTACGGGTCGGTCATGTCGGGAAAGCGCGGCCCCCAGTCCTCCACGTTCGGCCCAACGAGGGGGTTCTGGCCCTGAAAATTGATGTGGTCGGCCAGCAGCATCAGGTCGCCGCGCCCGAACTGCGGATTCACGCTGCCGGCCGCCGCCGTCAGAAGCAAGGTCTCGACCCCGGCCGCGGCGAGCACGCGCACGGGAAAGGTCACCTCGCGGGGCGTGTGGCCGTCGTAGAGGTGCAGGTGCTGATCCAGTTCGGCGACGTGCGTTCCGTTGACGGTTCCCAGCGTGACCGCGCCCCCCACCTCCGGGAAATGGGGAAGGTCGGCCTGCGGCACCGTGGCCGTGATCGACTCCTCGTCCAGAAGCCCGTCGAGTTCAACGTCGCGCAGGATCCCCACGGTCGGGGGAGCAGGCTGTGCGTCCCGCAGGGCCGAGGCGGCCTCGTCCACCTGTCGCTTGTAGGCGGCCGTTCCCTCGGCGGTAAGTGCGGATGAATCAGATGCCGTGGCCATACGAGTGGAGGGCGGAGACGTGGCGAGAATGGGCTTGGAATTGAGAGGGGAGGACGAACTGCCGAGAACCGGGTCTATGGGTCCCAACGCCTGAGGCGGTCAGGGACCTGCCCCGCGGTGTTTCCGGCGGGGGACATCCACAGGAGGCAGGAGCAGGGCTCAGGCACGCGGAAAGTGCGCCGTAATGCCGGGGAGACTACTCCTCCATGTCGTCGAGGATGTTCCAGATCTTCTCGATCTCTTCCGAGGTGGTCTCTTGATTTTCGGGGGAGCGTTTCTGTTCGGGCTCCTCTTGTTCCGATTCGGACGCCTCTCCTTCGGGGAGATCCGACACCGGGGCGTCCGGGGTCCACTCACTCGCGGCGTCCGGGGAAGAGGGCTCGGGACTGGAGGGCGACTCGTTGCCTTCACGATCGGCATCGGCCTGCTCGGTGGAGGCGAGCGTCCTCGTGTCTTTCTGTCCCGGAGGCGAGGAAGACCGGGGGGTCGGCTCGGTCTCTGTCGCCAGGTCGTCCGTAAATACCTCAGAGGGCGGGGCCTCCTCCGGTTCGTCGTCTTCGGACGCGTCGGCGTCGTCCGACGGCTCAATCTCGTCGAGGGACGGGTCCTCCTCGTCGGCCCGTTCCGTTTTCTCGGCCTCCGGCTCGTCCTCGTCCAGCGTGTCCTCGTCCAGCGCGTCCTCGTTCAGTGTATCCTCGTTCAGTGTGTCCTCGTCTAGCGTGTCGGCGACCGAGTCCTCGCGGTCGTCGAACTCCTCGTCGAGGGGGTGTGCTTCCGGGGACGCTTCGGCCTCCTCCCCTGCAGAGAATCCCCTGGACTCCTCCCTGTCAGCCGGTTCGGTTTCCTCCGACTCAGGCTCTCCCGCGTCGTCCGCCGGGGCGTCGGTCTGAGTGAGGTCGGCGGCCGAGGGCGCTTCCGAGGGGGCTCCCGGCCCCGACGAGGACACCTGCTCGGACGGCGAGGACGTCGGCGCGGGCTCCTCGGCCAGCGACGGCTCCAGAGGGTCCTCGGTGCGGAGCTCAGAGGAGACGTCCCCCTCGTCGTACTTCTGCAAGACCTCGAGCTCCGAAGTGAGAAGAGCGCGCAGCCGCGCGATCACCTCGGCGCGCCGGCCCCGAAGACGCTGCGTGTCGGCCTCAAGCTGGTCACGCTCGGTTCTCGCTTCGCGCCTAATTTCCTCCGCTTCTTCCTCTGCTTCCTGAATGATGTCTTCGGCCTCGCGCTCAATGTCCCGGGCTTCTGCCTTCGCCTCCTGAACGATGTTTTCGGCCTTCTCACGGGCGTTCTCGATCTTTTGCTCCGCATTCTCCCGCGTCTGATCGAGGGCCTGCTGCAGGGCTTCTTCGACCTCCCGGTAGTGGTCGATCTGGTGTTCGAGTTCCTCCACCTTTTTCTCCAGACGGCGACGACCCTCCTCCAAGTCCTCCCACTGCTCGGCGACCATGTCGAGAAACGCCTCGACCTCCTCCGGGTCGTATCCCCGAAGGCTCCGGTCAAACTCTTGCTTCCGAATGTCGAGCGGCGTGAGCTTCATGGCTGCGGTCGGTCAAAAGCGGTCGGTCAAAGAAGGAAAAACGCACATTGTGCCGGTTCTGTACGCCTCGACGGGTCCGGAGGGGCGCTCCCCGAAGGACTCCGGCATGCAAAGAGCGATCTCGCTCTCAGTTTACCCTGTGTTCACCGGAATGTAGCGATACTGTTTCGGTTCTACACATTTCCGACGCCCCCTCCTCCCAGTGAGCTCCGCGCCGCGGTCTACTCGTAGTCCCGGGGGCCGAAGATGGAGGTGCCGAGCCGAAGCATGGTGCTTCCCTCTTCGATGGCCACCTCGAAGTCGTTGCTCATGCCAATGGAGAGCTCCTGCATCTCGACCCGCGGATTGCCAGTCGCGTCGTAGGTCTCGAACAGCTCGCGCATGTGCTGGAACTCGCCCCGCACGTCCTCCGGGTCGTCGACGAACGAGGCCAGGGCCATGAGCCCCTTGATGGCAAGGTGATCGTACTGCGCGCAGTGGTCGAGGTAGTCGTGCGTGTCGTCGGGATCGAGGCCGTACTTCTGCTCCTCGCCCGTAATGTTGACCTGCACGA
>CAZRPQ010000168.1:0-5558 GCA_964601725.1 uncultured Salinivenus sp.
GGGTTGGGTGTTGGGGGTTGGGCGTTTCTTTGGGGCGCTGTCATCGAACGACGCCTCGGGGCAAAACATAATAGCTGACCGTCGCAATTGGAACGTGGCGTCTGGGGAGGGGCGATCTCCGTTCCGTACACTTTTTTGGGTCATTGGCCAGGCCTCGATGTCGGACCTTTCGTCACATACCCTCGAGGACGCCCGCCGGGCGATGCGCAATCGGTGGGGTCACAAGGCCTTCCGCCCCGGCCAGGAGGCGGTGCTTGAGCCCCTCTTCGACGGCCAAAGCGTGCTGGGCGTTCTTCCCACCGGCGGCGGCAAGTCGCTGTGTTACCAGCTTCCGGCCGTGCTCACGGAGGGGTTCGTGCTGGTCGTGTCGCCCCTCATTGCCCTGATGCAGGATCAGGTGGAGGCGCTTCGCGCACAAGGCGTGGCCGCTGCGTTTATCAACAGCACCCTGCCTCCCCACGAGGTGGAGCAACGATGGACGAACGCCGAGTATGGGCAATACGACCTCGTGTACATCGCCCCCGAGCGCCTGTCCACCGACGTGTTTCAGGCGCGGGCCGAGCGGTTGGACGTGTCGCTCGTCGCGGTCGACGAGGCGCACTGTGTGAGTGAGTGGGGCCATCACTTCCGCCCCGACTACCTGGAGATCCCGGCGGCCCGGGAGCTTCTGGAAGACCCGCCGACCGTGGCCGTCACGGCGACGGCGACCCCTCCCGTGCGGCGCGACATCCTCGACCTGCTCGACCTGCCGGAGGCGGCCCAGGTGGTCCGGGGCTTCGACCGCCCCAACATCGTGTGGTCGGTCTTCCGGACGGACAACAAGTGGAAGCGGCTCCGTGCCGTCGTCGATGCGGTGCCGGGGACCGGAATCGTGTACGTCGCGACGCGCCGGGCCGTGGGGCGGTGGCGCACGCGGCTCGCGAATCATGGGGTCGCGGCGGCGGGGTATCACGGGGGGCTGGACGCGGAGGAGCGAGAGACTCGCCAGCAGGCCTGGGTGGAGGACGAGGTCCGGGTCATGGTGGCGACGAACGCGTTTGGGATGGGGATCGACAAGCCCGACGTGCGCTTCGTGGTGCACATGGATCTGCCCTCGTCGCTGGAGAGCTACTACCAGGAGGCCGGGCGGGCCGGGCGCGACGGAGAGAAGGCCCATGCGGTGCTCCTCTACCGTCCCCCCGACGCCGACACGCAGGCCTCCCTCATCGAGGCGTCCCATCCCACCGCCACGGAGGTGCGGGAGGTGTACGACGCCGTCTGCAGTGTGGGGCAGGTGCCCGTGGGCTCAGAGCCGGACGGCCCCCTCGTGGTTCAGCGCGACGCCGTGCTGAAGACGACCGGCTTTTCGCGGACGAAGGTCCAGACCGCCGCCGATCTTATCGACCGACAAGGCGCCTGGACCGTTCTTCCGCGCCGCCGACACTTCGGACTGCTCCAGTTTGCCACGTCAGTCCGGGAGGTGCGCCAGTTCGCCGACCGGGGGGATAACCGGGCGCTGAGCGAGTTTGTACGAACCCTCCTCCGAGCCGTCCACGCCGATGCCTTTCGCGAGTGGTGGCCCCTCGATCTCCGGGCCTTGGCGCGTCGGACGGGACTTTCGCGGGAGCGGCTCCGGCGCGGCCTGCGGTACCTGCAAGAGCGCGACCTGCTGCGATGGCAGCCCCCGGGTGCAGCCCTGCGGGTGGAGCTTGCCTTCCCGAGGGCGGCGAAACTGCCGGTCGACGACCGGGCCGTCCAGAATGCGCGCCAGCGGGCCGAGACGCGGCTCGAGCACATGCTGCGCTACGCGCGATCGGTGACCTGTCGACGGTATGCTCTGCTCACCTACTTCGGCGAAACGACGGAGGAGCGGTGCGGGGCCTGCGACGTCTGCCTTGGGCGCCACCGGTCCTCCGCCGTGACCCCGGATGACGAGCCGGTGCTTCGGCATATCTTGGAACAGGTCAATGCCTCCGTTCCGCGGGGGGAGTGGTTCGACGAGCCCCCTGCTCCGCCGCATCGGATCGAGGAACTGGTCGACTGGCTCGTGACCGAGGGCTATCTTACGGTCGAGGAGCCCCTCGAAGGAGACGTTCGGCTTACCGAGAAAGCCATGGACTGGCTTTGATCGCCCCCGCTGTGCGTGACGACTACGGAGACCGGTCCGGCGGCGGGCCTCCTCCCCGGTAGACGGAGTCGGGAACGCTCTCGGGCCCTGGTTGGGGCTGGTCGGGATACTGCAGGGCTTGAAGCGTGTCGATGATGGACTGGTAAAGAGGCCCGAAGGCCTCCGGCCGACGGCTGTAATGGTGCAGGGTGGAGTCGAACTCAGCGGGGCGCACGTTGTAGCGAGCGAATATGGAGTCTCGGAGTCCCGGTGGGTCCGGCACATCAGTGTTTTGACGAGCCCTTGCCAGGTGGAGCTCCGTCAGGACACGGGTGAACGTGCTGTCCGGAAGAGGCTTCTCGCCCGAGGTAAAGCCGGAGCACCCGGCCAGGAGTCCAAGCCCCAGCACGACCCCGAGGAGGCCCAGTCCAGAGGGGACGAGCACGGAGGGGGAGGGGCAAAACTGTCGATCGATGGGGGCCATCACTCTGAAGCGACGGGACGGTCCTCGGGGACTTGCGCCTCTTCGGCGGTGCGGAAGGTTCGGGCCATAACCTCCATCTGTCGGAGGAAACCCATCTTGTCGAAGTCGGGGCCGAAGATGGAGCCGTCCAGCATGTAGACGCGGTCGGTGGCCTGGTCGTAGAAGGTGTAATTGATGAAGGGGCCTCCTCCCCCGACCGGCCGAACGTCCTCGCCCCCTTCAACCGGGGTCACCATGTACCATAGGCCCCGCGTCTCGTACCCGTACCGGTCTAGGAACGTGACTTGTTGGGTCTTCAGGGGACGGCGGTAGTCGATCTGAACGAAGCCCTGCACGTTCCCACGGAGATGCTTCCGTGTCAGCGAATCATGCGTGGCGTAGATCCACTCCGGAGTGATTTGATCCGGGCTGACGTCTTCGGCGTAGTAGAGAAAAAACTCCCGGCGGGTTTGTGCCAGAAGTCGCCGAAGCCACACAAACCCCTCGGACGCAGTGGTTGTGTCGGCCGCAATCTGAAAGGAGGGCTGTAGGTTTACGGCGAATCCGTGCCGCTTCATCAGGGAGTCTTCGAGGGCGCGATTGCGCCCGTTCTCATACATGCGTCGACGAACGCGTTTCAAGGTGATGTCCTTAAATGTCTCTCGGACCTGTGATCCTTGCTCTTGGAAGGTTTGCGCAAGGGCCTCCGGCGTAGCGGCGGCCACGTAGTAGATGCGCTGGCTCCGACGCCACAGGTTGGGCTTTGAGACCACGGCAGTCTGCCCGTCCAGAATGGCCTGTTCGGCCTTGTCGGACAATCGTCGGCGCAGAAAAGAGGTCTCGTTTGTCGAATCGCTGAGGGACGCCGCGATGATGACGTTCTTCACGTCTTTGATGCGCTGGAACGTTTGCTCGGAGGTGAGCTCCAGGTGCCGCAGCTGGAAGGATCGCTCCGAGACCGGCAGGGTTTGGACCCACGGCGCCACGTTTTCGCGGAGTGCTTCCCCCGTGGCCCCGGTCCAGAAAGAACTGTCCATCACCACCGTAATCTCTCCGTTCGGCCCCGAAGCCCGAGGGCGATAGTCTCCGTCACAGCCCGCGAGAGCGATGAGGAGAGCGAGGCCGAGGAGGAGGCTTCCCGGAAGACGTCGGGAAGAGACAGCGGGAGAAATCATGAGAGCGCGATCGATCGGAGAGAAGCACGACGAAGACAGCGCCCGTCACCCCCTGACACGTCTGGGCGTCGGTATTGCTCCGGGGTGGGGAGGAGGCGGGGCGATTCTCTGTTCAGCCTCCGTCCGGGCTCCCCTGCGGGAACCGTATCTCGCTCGGGCGGCCTTTGGGACCCGAGCGTTACCTGGATTGCGACGGTTCGGGACGGGAGATTTGGGCCGGGTCCCCGTATTTGAGGTGGCGGGCGAACGCTTCGACGGCGCCGAGCCGCTCGGGCGCCGAGAGGTCAGGGTCGTCCCAGAGATCCGACACGCGGTTGATGAGGGCCGAGCCGACGATAAACCCGTCGGTGTGCCGGCTTAGGCGCATGGCGTCCTCGTGGGTTTTGATCCCGAAGCCTACGAGCAGAGGATTCTGCGTCGTCAGCCGCTGCGCGCGCTGCAGGTACTCGTCGACAGTCGGCGCTTCGTCGAGGTCGCTGCCGGTGAGGCCGGTGACGCTCACGGCATAGACGAAGGCCGTCGCCCGGCGGTCGACGGCGACAATGCGGTCGTCGGAGGTGTTGGGCGCGATCAAGAACACCAGGTCGAGGTCCTGTGCCGCCGCGGCCTCACAGAGCCGATCGCTCTCCTCCGGGGGCAGGTCCGGCAGGATCAGGCCGTCCACCCCGGCCGCCGCCGCGTCGCGGCAGAAGTCCTCGATCCCGTACGCGAGCACGGGGTTGACGTAGCCCATGAGGAACAGGGGCGTTTCACTCTGTGCCCGGAATTCTTCGGCGGTCTCAAAGGTGTCAGCGAGCGTGACGTCGTGGGACAGGGCCTGCGCACTGGCGCGCTGGATGGGGCGGCCCTCGGCCAGCGGGTCGCTGAAGGGCATGCCCAGCTCGATGAAGTCGACGCCACCGCGATCGAGGGCGTTCAGGAGGGGAATCGTGGCGTCCGGGTGGGGGAAGCCGTCCGTGAGGAAGAGGCCCATCGCCTTCTCATCGCGGGTCTGCAGGGTCTCAAATGTATCGTCGAGGCGAGACATCGCTAGGTGTGGAAGGTTGGAAGGATGGATGTGTGGAAGCATGAGTCGGGCAACCGGTCAGTCGTGTGGAGCACATCCATCCCTCCGCTCCTCCACACGTCCACCCTTAAGATCACAGGTGTTCGGCAATTGTCTCCATGTCCTTGTCGCCGCGGCCGGAGCAGTTGAAGACGAGGACGGCGTCCTCCCCGCGCTCTGCGGCCAGGGACCGGGCCAGCTCCGGGAGGAGGGCCACGGCGTGGGCCGTTTCGAGCGCCGGGATGATGCCTTCGGTGCGGGAGAGCAGCTCGACCCCCTCCAGCGCCTCGTCGTCGGTGACGGGATGGTAGTCCACGCGCCCCTCGTCGCGCAGGTGGGCGTGCTCGGGCCCGACCCCCGGGTAGTCGAGGCCCGCGGAGAGGGAGTGGGCGAGGGAGACCTGTCCGGCGTCGTCCTGGAGGAGGTAGCTCATGGCGCCGTGCAGGACCCCCGGACTTCCCTCCGCCAGGGTCGCGGCGTGGTCGCCGTCGAGGCCGCCGCCGGCCGCCTCCGTGCCGTGGAGCTGTACCTCGGGGTCGTCCAGGAAGGGATGGAAGATGCCGATGGCGTTCGAGCCGCCCCCCACGCAGGCCGCGATGGCATCCGGCGTCTCCCGCCCCGTCTCGTCGCGCAGTTGAGTGCGCGTCTCGGTCCCCATCACGCGGTGGAAGTTCCGCACCATCATGGGGTAGGGGTGGGGCCCCACCACCGAGCCGATGATGTAGAACGTGTCGTCCGGGTTCGACACCCAGTCGCGGATGGCCTCGTTCGTCGCCTCCTTCAGGGTTT
>CAZRPQ010000169.1:0-5551 GCA_964601725.1 uncultured Salinivenus sp.
TCACTCCTCACGCATCACTCTTCATGATTGCGTCGCCGATCCGGAGGAGGAGCGCCTCGTCGAAGTGCGGACCGAGGAGTTGCAGGCCGACGGGGAGGCCCGGCGTGTCGGGATGCTCGCCAATGGGCACCGTGAGGCCGGGAAGGCCCGCCAGGTTGGCCGTGACGGTGTAGATGTCGTTCAGGTACATCTCGAGCGGGTCGTCCGTCTTTTCGCCGAGCTGAAACGGCGGGGTGGGGGTCGTGGGCGTCACGAGGGCATCGACGGACTCGAACGCTCGCTCGAAATCGTGGCGGATGAGGGTGCGGACGCGCTGGGCCTTTTCGTAGTACTTGTCGTAGTAGCCGGCGGAGAGGGCGTAGGTGCCCAGCATGATGCGGCGCTTCACCTCTTCGCCGAAGCCTTCGGTGCGGGTGCGGGTGTAGAGGGCGTCGAGCGTGCTCTGCTCGTCATCGAGCTGGGCCTCAAGCTTGGCCACCCGTTCCTCGTCGCCCTGCGTGCGGGCAGTGGAGAGTTCTGCTTCCAACTCTTCGCGGCGGTCGCGGAGGGCCTGCTTCGTCTCCTGCAGGTCCGCCCGGTGGCCGTAGCGGATGCCGTCGTAGCGGGCCAGGTTGCTGGAAGCCTCGGCGGTGGCGATGAGATAGTAGGTGGCGATGCCGTACTCGGTGTGGGGCAGCGAGACCTCTTCGACAGTCGCCCCGGCGTCCTCCAGTTGTTGCACCTGCTCGCGCACCATGCGGCGGATGTCGTCGTCGAGCCCTTCGGCGAAGTACTCCGACGGAAAGCCGAGGCGGAGGCCTTCCACCCCTTCCCCGAGGGCTGCGGTATAGTCGGGCACCTCCACCGGCGCACTGGTGGCATCGCGCTCGTCCTCCCCGGCAATCACGTTGAGCAGCGTCGCCACGTCCTCCACGCTTCGTCCCAGCGGCCCAATCACGTCGAGCGACGAGGCAAAGGCCACCAGGCCGGAGCGGCTCACGCGGCCGTAGGTGGGCTTGAGGCCGACGGTGCCACAGAACGCAGCGGGCTGGCGCACCGAGCCGCCGGTGTCACTGCCCAGGGCGGCGTGGCACATGCCCGCGGCCACCGCTGCCGCCGATCCCCCCGACGAGCCGCCCGGCACATAGTCGGTGTGGTGCGGATTGCGCACCGGGCCGAAGTGCGAGGTCTCGTTCGACGAGCCCATCGCGAACTCGTCGCAGTTGGTCTTGCCGATAAAGATGGCTCCAGCATCGCGAAGACGATCGATCACCGTCGCGTCGTAGAGCGACGAGAAGTCTTCGAGCATCTTCGACCCGCAGGTCACCGGGTAGCCGCGGATGCAGATGTTGTCTTTGACCGCGAGGACGAGGCCCGCCAGGGGACGCGGATTGCCCCGCTCGCGCTGACTGTCGAGATAGCGGGCGTGGTTGAGCGCCCCGTCCCGATCGACGGTCGTGAAGGCGTTGATCTCGTCGTCGCGCTCGTCGATGCGATCCAAAAAAGAAGAGACCAGGGCTTCACAACTGGTCTCTCCGGCGTCGAGGGCGCGACGGGCGGTGGCGAACGTCGGGGACTCCATACGTCGAAATGAATTCTACAGAGACGGAGGGCACAGCTCGGTGCGACGACCCGGGGGGGGTTTCAACTCGTTCCCTTCGGACTCGGGATGCCCAGTTCGTTAGGACGCCTCCTTGGTGTTCCGGGCCTTCGATTCGGAGGTCTCCGCGGACTGCGACTCGGGCTCACCCCCCGCGTTTTCGGCCGGGGCCGCTCCTGCCTGCTGGGAGGAGGCCTGCTGCTGCCGTTGCTGCTGGCCGCCACGAGGCTGCGGGGCGCCCTGCTGGGGCGCCTGCGGCTGATTGACCTTCTGCTGTTGGCTTTCGGCCTCGATCTCGCGGGAGATCTCGTTTGTAGCACTCTTGAACTCCCGGATGCCCTTGCCGATGCCCCGCGCGATCTCGGGGATCCGCTTGGCTCCAAACACGAGGAGCAGGACGAGGAAAATGATGATGAGTTCGGGGAAGCCAAGACCACCCATGGGCCTAGTGGAACGATTGAGAGTAGTTTGATGAAGCCGTCGCGTCTCCGACCACTGGCCTCGTTGTCAGGAAAAGGGTCGTTAAGCGGTGCTGCACGGAGGCCATCGGCGAGGTTCGATGCAAACGAGGTGGGGGATTGGGGGTTCCAGCCCCACGCCAGAGTAGGCGCGTCCAACGTCTGGCGGCGAGCCCCCCTGGAAGGTAGTAGCCAGACGCCTGGTTGCGTCCGTCCACCCAGTTCGGGTCCGACCGACCGGCTTGCTGTCCGCTTCAGAAGGCTGCGGGCCAACCGGCGAACAGGGATCCGGTTTTAGACCCTTCCAACCCGAAGACGCTCAGTAAATGGAGCAAGGCCACCCGACGAGGCCATCCAGCAAGTTACCGTGAAGTTATAAGCCTGCGGTGTCGGTGGGGTCTGTGAATCCGCGTCTGCCATGATACAGTAGAGTGGTCACGCTATTTGTCCAAACTCCCGTTCGTCATGCCGATTCCTAGCGACCCCACACCTCAGGCGTCGTCTGCTGCGGCCCAGAACGGCACCTCCACGGAGGTGACCCTGCGCGAGCAAGCCGTCGCCGCCTTCGGGGCGCTCCAGCGCCGCGCCGAGCGCGAGGTGTCCCCAGAGCGGCTGCGGGCGTTCTTGCAGACCAAGACCGTCCGGCCCGAGACCCTCTTCGGCGAACTGGCCGACTTTGGGCGGGCCCACGGGCTGGCGGCCACGACCGGGACCGTCGCGCCCGGCGACCTGACGCGGCAGGCCACGGCGGGGGACCTGCTGCTGCTCCCCGGTCCCAAAATTGGGCTTCTCGAAGAGGTGCGTCCCGAGACCAGGGAGGTGGCCTACTACGACGTTGAGGCCGGACGCCGACGGCTGGCGAGCGTGGAAGATCTTGTGAACGCCGAGATGCAATTCCGGCTCCTCCACTTCGACGGGGAAGCCCAGAGCTTCCTGCGAGACCGCACCGACGACCCGTCTCTGCAGAGCGACACCTCGGCCCACTACGACCCGCACGACCACCAGGAAAACATCCAGGAAACGTTCGCCAGCCTCCTGCGGCTGCTGAGCGACGAGTCGGATGACCTCATTACGGTGGCAATCTACGCGTCCGTCGTGGCACTTTTCTCGCTCACGATCCCGATTGCCTCGCAGGGCATCATCGACTCCGTCTCGCTCGGCACGTTTACCAACCAGGTCGTCGTGCTCTGCGCCGCCGTGAGCGCGGGCCTGCTGCTCTACGGCGTGTTCAACGTGCTTCAGTACTACACGGTCGACATGCTGCAGCGCCGTCTGTTCGCCTCCACGGCCCTGGAGATGGCCTACCGCCTGCCGTCGATGCGGCGCTCGGCCCTGGAGGGCGAGTACGGCCCCGCCCTGGTAAACCGGTTCTTCGACGTGGTGTCGATGCAGAAGAGCCTGTCGAAGCTGCTGCTGAGCGGGATGGAGTATGCCCTAATCGCGCTGGCAAGCCTGGTGCTGCTCACGATCTACAGCTCCTTCTTCCTGTTCGTCGGCCTGCTCGCGGTCTTGTTCGCCCCAATTCTCATCTGGGGCCTGGGGCGGAACGGGCTGGAGACGAGCATCGAGCAGTCCAGCACGAAGTACGCGATGGCGCACTGGCTGGAGGACCTCGCCCGGTGCCAGCAGAGCTTCAAGCTCAACGGCAACATGTCGTACGTGCACACCCGCACCGACCGGATCGCGTCCGAGTACGTGCGGGCCCGGGGGAACCATTTCCGCATATTTGGGCGGCAGCTGGCAGCGGCGGCCATCTTTCGGGCGCTCATCGTAGGCTTGGCGCTCGGCATTGGAGGGTATCTCGTCACCGGCGGCCAAATCACACTCGGCCAGTTCGTCGCGGCGGAGCTTGTGATCGCCTATCTCACGCGGTACGGCTTCGATCTCGTGGAGCTCTTCGCGTCTGGGTACGACCTGCTCACAGCGATCAGCAAGATTCTGCACGTGACCGAGAAGCCACTGGAATCCCTCGGGGGCGAGGACGTGCCCGAAGGGTCGGGACCGGCCTCGCTTCGCCTCCAAGACGTAACCATCCGCTACGACGACGGCCCCCCTGCACTCGACGACGTATCCTTTGGGGTGGACGCCGGCGCGCACCTGTGCGTGGTGGGGGAGAGCGGCGCCGGCAAGACGACCCTCACGCGGGCCCTCGTACGCCTGCATGACCCGGACCAGGGGCAAGTGGCGTTCGACGGGCACGACATTGCGCGCCTCGACCCGCAGGCCTACCGCCGCGTTGTGGGATTGGCCATGGCCAGCGACGAGCTGTTTAAGGGCACCGTGGAAGAAAACATCACGATGGGACGGTCCTTCGACTACGACGACCTGGAACGGGCCCTCCACCTCGCGTGCCTCGACGAGGACATCCTGACGCTGCCGGACGGCCTGAAGACGCCTGTCATGTCCGCCGGGCTGGAATTTCCGGAAGGACTCGTGCGACGCATCATGATTGCCCGGGCCGTGATTGGCGACCCGCGCGTGCTCGTGCTCGACGAGGCGTTCAACGGCGTGGAGGAGTCGATGAAGCGCCGCCTTGCCGAGCGCATCTACGGCCACGACGCCTGGACGCTCATCTCGGTTGTGGACGACAACCCCACGGCCGTGCGCCACGCCGACCGTGTGGTGGTTCTCGACGACGGGCACGTGGCGTGGACCGGCCCTCCCGCCCAGCTCCAGCGCGAGCCGGGGGCGTTTCTGGAGGACCACTTTCCGCAACTCGTGGCAACGCTCCGTCGTGAGCCGACCCCCTCGTAACTCGGGTCACCGCCTGCCCTTGGTGTTCGCTGTTCCTGTCCCGCTTCCCCCTCCCCGCCATGTCCTCTTCGCACTCTGACTCCGACGCCCCCGACTCGGCATCCGCCATGGTGCCAGCCTGGGGGCGACAATGGGCGCAGTCTCCGGCACGGGGCGGGGAGGATGCTCGTATGCTGCGCACCAGTGCCCTGGAGGCCGCGCAGACGCCGTCTCGCCTGCGGTTCATCATGCTGGGCGCGCTCGTCCTGCTCGTTGTCCTTGGGATTGCGCTCCTGTTCGTGCCGTGGCGGCAGAGCGTGTCCGGCACCGGCGAGGTCACGGCCTTCGCCCCGGACGCCCGCCCCCGGTCCGTGGAAGCCCAAATCTCGGCCCGCGTCGACGCCTGGCAGGTCACTGAGGGCGACGTGGTGGCCCCGGGCGACACGATCGCGGTGCTCGAAGACATGGGCTCCAAGTACATGGACAATCAGTTTCCTCGCCGCCTCGCAGAAAATCGGGCCGGGGTGCTCCGCAGCCTGCGACTGGGGGTGGACCAGGCCCGCCAGAAGCTTTCGCAGGCCCGTCAGAAGCTCCGGTCGGCCCGCGCCAAAGTGGAGAACGCATCACTGAGCATAAAGACCGCCCGTACGCGGTACGACCGCGTGCAGGCGCTGCAGCAGGACGGAATCGAGTCGGTTCGCTCCCTCGAAACCGCCCAGCTCAAGTTGCAGAAGGCGCGCACCGACTCCGTGGCCGCGGCCGCGGACCTGGAGGCGGCCCG
>CAZRPQ010000170.1:0-5533 GCA_964601725.1 uncultured Salinivenus sp.
CACATCCCATTGGCTTTCGCCTCGGCGTCATCCGGGGTTGGGATTCCAACTGGTACTCCGAGACCGACTTTCAGGAAAAGCTCGTCGAGGACGAGGAGATCCGCCGTTACCTACACACGCGCCTGAAGCGGGCGGGGCTGAGCCGGGCTGTCATTGAGCGCACCCCGGAACGGGTGATCCTCACGCTCCACACCAGCCGCCCGGGCGTTGTCATTGGACGGGGAGGATCCGAGGTGGAGAAGCTGCGCGGAGAGCTTGAGACCCTCACGGGCAAGGACATCCAGATCAACATCAGTGAGATCAAGCGCCCCGAGCTCGACGCCACGCTCGTGGCCAAAAACATTGTGCAGCAGCTGGAGGGACGCATCTCGTTCCGTCGCGCCATGAAGCAGGCCATGCAGGCCGCCATGCGGATGGGGGCCGAAGGCTTTCGCATCCGGGCCGCCGGGCGCCTCGGGGGGGCCGAGATGGGTCGCACCGAAGAGTACATGGAAGGACGGGTTCCCCTCCACACAATTCGCGCTGACATTGACTTTGCCCAGGAGACGGCTCGCACGATCTACGGCACCATCGGGGTCAAGGTCTGGATTCACCGGGGTGAGATTCTCGGCAAGCCGGATCTGAGCCCGAACGTGCAGGCCCAGCAACGCAAGATGAAAGAGTCGCCCCAGCAGCGCCGCCAGCGCCGCGAGGGAGGAGGCTGATTGGGGGGGCTGGCCCGCTACCATCACTGAGATGAATTGACGCGCATCTGCACCTACGACCCATGCTTGAGCCGAAAGATACGAAACACCGAAAAGTTCAGCGCAATCAGGGCAAAAAGCGCAACAAGTACGCCGTGAAGGGCACGCGCCTCAGCTTCGGCGACTATGGCCTGAAGGCGCTGGAAGACGGAGAACTCACCAGTCGCCAGCTGGAGGCCGCCCGCGTGGCCATCAACCGCTACCTGAAGCGCTCCGGCAAGGTCTGGATTCGAGTGTTCCCCGACAAGCCCAAGACCAAGACCCCCGCTGAAACGCGCATGGGGAAAGGAAAAGGCGAGCCCGAACACTTTGTCGCTCCCGTTCAGCCCGGAAACGTGATCTTTGAGGTGGGCGGCGGGGCCGACGAAGAGGGGGCCCGGGAGGCGCTGCGACTGGGCAAGCACAAGCTGCCCCTCAAGACCAAGTTCGTGGTTCGGCCGGGAGCCCGCGCTGAGTAGCGCTGCGTCAGTGCATTCGGGAACCGTTGAATTCAATTCGCTTAGACCGATGGATGCCGATCAGATTCGAGACTTGAGCATCGCGGAGATTGAGACGCGGATCGAGGAGGAGGAGGACCAGCTTGAAGAACTGGAGTTCCAGCATGCAATTCGGGGACGCCTCGAGAATCCCATGCTGCTTCGCACCAAGCGTCGCCTCGTGGCCCGCCTGAAGACGATCCGGAACGAGAAGGAGCAGGCCGCCGAGGAAGCGGTGTAGCAATCGCCCATTGATTTCGCTGCTGAACGCCACACAGACGAGTAAATTGCCGATAGGGTCTTATGGAGCAGACTGAAGAGCACACCGACGAGCACGCCGAAGACGTCGATGCCGAAGACGTGGACGACGAAGACGTGGACGACGAGGACGAGCACACCGTCGACCGCAACGACCGCAAGGAGCGGATTGGCGTCGTTGAGTCCGACAAGATGGACAAGAGCATCACGGTCTCGGTTCGGCGCCGGATGAAGCACCCGATGTACGGAAAGTACCTGGAACGGTCGTCCACCTTCATGGCGCACGATGAGGACAACGAAGCCCGCGAAGGGGACACGGTCCAGGTGATGGAGACCCGCCCCATCAGCAAGCGAAAGCGGTGGCGCCTCGTTGACATTATCGAACGGGCCAAGTAAAGACCCCATCGGAGCGAGCGTCAGCCTCGGCTCGGGCCGCCCGAGTTCAAGGGGCTGGGCTCACGTCCGCTCTCCCACGGCATTCGAGACTTGTATTCCGAACCTGAACGGAGCACCCATGATTCAGCAAGAAACGCGACTCAATGTAGCCGACAACAGCGGCGCCAAGGAGGCGCAGTGCATCCGCGTGCTTGGCAGTAGCGGACGCCGCTACGCCGGCATCGGAGACCAGATTGTCGTGTCCGTGAAGTCGGCCATTCCCAGCGGTGAGATTAACAAAGGCGACGTGAGTCGGGCGGTCGTCGTGCGGGCGGCCAAAGAGACGCGACGGGACGATGGCACGTACATCCGCTTCGACGAGAACGCTGCCGTGCTCATCAACGCGCAGGAGGAGCCGGTGGGGACGCGCGTCTTCGGACCCGTAGCGCGGGAGGTGCGCGAAAAGCAGTTCATGCGCATCGTTTCCCTGGCCCCTGAGGTGCTGTAGGTCTTCTCGAAGGCCTATCCTCAAGGACCGAAGGGCTTCGACGTTCGTACTGCATCCGAAACTGGAAACACGCCATTGCCATGAGCAAGTTACACGTGAAGAAGGGGGACATGGTCATGTTGAACAAGACCATCACCTCCGCCAGGTCCGCCGGTCAAGACCGAGAGGACGGCTACGTCGGGAAAGTCCTGAAAGTCTTTCCCGACGAGGGGCGTGTGATTGTGGAGGGCGTCAACATTCGCGTCTTCCACGAGAAGCCGAGCCGATCCAATCGGGAAGGGGGACGTATCGAACGGGAGGCCCCAATTCACGTCTCGAACGTGAATCCCATCGATAGTGAGGGCAATGCCACCCGGATCGGACGCAAGAAGGTGGAGGATCCGGATACTGGAAAATCCCGATGGGTTCGCTACGCGAAAACCACAGGCGAGGAGCTCGACGAGTAGTCTGGAGACGCCCGTGGTTCGCCGTGAAGCATTCGTGCAGGGGGAACCCCATTCCTAAATCATCGATTGTCAACGTCTGCGATGTCCTGGCGTCTTTGCTGACGAATCTGGCATCGCCGACGTGTTGTCTGAAATAGCGAGTCCCGACCTTTCGACCCATGGCCGACGTTCCGCGACTTCAAGAACGGTACCAGGACGAGGTCCGCCCCTCGCTGGTGGACCAGTTCGGGTACGAGAACCCGATGGAGGTGCCCAGCCTAAAGAAAATTTGCGTCAACCGTGGCGTGGGCGAGGTGTCCGAAAATCAGACGGTCCTCGACGACGCCGTCGAAGAGCTCCGTCAAATCACGGGCCAGCACCCCACAGTCCGACGCGCGAAGAAGAGCATCGCAAGCTTTGACATTCGGGAAGGCGTGCCCGTTGGGGTCAAGGTAACGCTTCGAGACGATCGGATGTACGAGTTCTTCGACCGGCTTATCACGCTTGCCCTCCCGAACATCCGGGACTTCCAGGGCGTGCCGGATCGGAGCTTTGACGGGCACGGCAACTACACGCTCGGCATCGACGAACAAATCATCTTTCCGGAGATCGACGTCGACAGCGTAGACCGCATTGACGGCATGGACATCACGTTCGTCACCGATGCCGAGACCGACGAGGAGGCCTACGCTCTCCTCAAGGAACTGGGCATGCCGTTCGTCCGCCGCGGGGACGAGGAACCGACCGAAGCGTAGCTGCAACTGCCCCACGGGGGCTGCGCTGCGTGCGCGTTTGACACAGGACCGATTTCAAACACCGACAGTATGGCCAAGAAAAGCTGGATCGCCCGCGAAGAGAAGCGCAAGGAGCTGTACGAGAAATACAAGGAAAAGCGACAGCGGCTGAAGGAGGAAGAGAAGTGGGTGGAACTTCAGAAGCTTCCCCGTAACTCGAGTCCCGTTCGCCAAAACAACCGGTGCGAGCTCTGCGGCCGGGTGCGCGGATACCTCCGCAAGTTCGGCGTCTGCCGGATTTGCTTCCGGGAGCTCGCGCTGGAGGGCAAGATTCCGGGCATCCGAAAAGCAAGCTGGTGACTCCGTTCTCGATTTTGGATTGTGGGTCGAGAGGGTCTTCTGAACCGCGATCTGCAGTTCGAAATCCAAACTCCAAAATCCAAACCCCGAAATCCGTATGAGTGGTATTTCCGACTCCGTATCGGACTACATGGCCCACCTCCGAAACGGGCAGCAGGCGGAGAAGACCTACGTGGACATCCCCGCGTCGAAGCTAAAGCGGGCCATGACCCAGATTCTTCTCGAGAAGGGGTACATCAAAAACTACGTCAACATTGACGATGGGAAGCAAGGACTCCTCCGCGTGTATCTGAAGTACGACGAATACGACCAGCCAGCCATCCGAACGATGGAGCGGGTCTCGCGACCGGGCCGGCGCGAATACGCGGATTCGGACAACCTTCCGGAGGTGAAAAATGGCCTCGGAATTGTGATCCTTTCGACCTCCCGAGGCGTGATGAGCGACAAGGAGGCACGACGATTTGGCGTCGGCGGAGAGGTGTTGGCCAAGGTCTTTTAGACCATTCACCCGTCGACGGACTTCTGCACGTCCCACACCGTTGCACGAAACGAACCCACGATTTTATGGCTCGGATAGGAGACAACCCGATCCCGTACGGAGACGACATCACCGTATCGGTTGATGATCAGAATGTCGTTACGGTGGAGGGTCCGAAGGGCACCCTCACAGAGCAGGTTGATCCGCAGATGACCGTGGAGGTCACCGAAGACCACATCGTGGTCCGGCGGCCGACCGACCAGAAGCGACACCGGTCGCTCCACGGCCTCAGCCGATCGCTTCTCGAAAACATGGTGGAGGGGGTTGCGGAGGGCTACACGAAAGAACTGAAGATCATCGGGGTCGGGTACCGGGCGCAGATGTCGGACGGCGCCCTTGAGCTTGCGCTCGGCTATTCCCATCCGATTTTCTTCCTTCCGCCGAGCGAGGTGTCGGTCTCCGTAGACTCGAGCCGGGGGCAGGATGACATCATCACGGTCGAGGGCATCGACAAGGAACTCGTGGGACAGGTGGCGGCCAAGATTCGAAGCCTCCGTCCCCCCGAGCCCTACAAAGGAAAGGGCGTGCGCTACGTCGATGAGCACGTGCCCCTCAAGGCCGGCAAGACGGCGGCCCGATAACACAGCACTTGGCCTCCCTGAGAGGCTGCGTTTCGAACGACAGACCACGAAGGTACAGCGGTTATGCCGAAGGGAAAGAAGGACAAGGTCGAACGCCGGCAGCGGATTCACGACAGCATCCGAGAGGACATGTTCGGAACCTCGGTGCGTCCGCGACTATCGGTGTATCGGTCCAACGAGCACATCTACGCGCAACTGATTGACGACATGGAGGGGCACACCCTGACCTCCGCGTCGAGCCTCGCGGACAATGTGGAGGGAGAGACCCCTCTCGAGAAGAGCCGCGCCGTTGGGGAACTGCTCGCCGAGCGAGCACGAGAGGACGGCATTGAGAAAGCTGTCTTTGACCGGAGCGGGTACAAGTATCACGGGCGCGTCCAGGCGCTCGCTGAGGGGGCCCGTGAGGGAGGCCTCCAGTTTTAACTACGACTGCCAGTCGCTCGACCATCAACCACAGTATCCACGCACGCAGCACACAACGACATGGCGGACCGAAAAGAACGAAAGCGCGTCAACGCCGAGAAGCGACAAGAGA
>CAZRPQ010000171.1:0-5523 GCA_964601725.1 uncultured Salinivenus sp.
GGTGCGGGCCGAGGTGGTGGGCGTGCAGGAAGGCACCACCGTCCTCATGCCGATGCAGGAGACGCACGGGCTGCAGGCGGGCTGCCTCGTGCGCCACGCCGACCAGGGCATGACTGTGCCCGCCGGTCCCGGCCTGCTCGGCCGTGTCATCGATGCCGGGGGCCGCCCCATCGACGGGAACGGGCCGCTGCGCCCAACGGAACCGCAATCCATCCATCGGGATCCCCCCTCCCCTCTCGATCGACCGCTCATCGACACCCCGCTCGCCACCGGCGTCCGGGCAATCGACGCGTTCCTCAAGATGGGCAAGGGGCAGCGCACCGGCATTTTCTCGGGGTCCGGCGTGGGCAAGAGTACCCTCCTGGGCATGATTGCCCGCCGAGCCGAGGCCGACGTGAACGTCATTGCCCTCATTGGGGAGCGGGGCCGCGAGGTGCGCGAGTTTATTACCGACAACCTGGGCGAGGAGGGCCTCCAGCGAACCGTCCTCCTGACGGTGACCGGGGACGAGGCGGCGATGAGTCGCGTGAAAGGGGCAAGTGCCGCGATGGCCATCGCCGAGCATTTCCGGGATCAGGGAAAAGACGTGCTCTTCATGATGGACTCGCTCACGCGGGTGGCCCGGGCCCAGCGCGAGATTGGGCTGGCTGTGGGCGAGCCCCCCACCACGCGCGGCTATCCCCCCAGCGTCTTTGCGCTCCTGCCCCGCCTGCTGGAACGGGCCGGCCCTTCGGAGGCGGGCACCATCACCGGCATCTTTACGGTGCTGGTGGAGGGAGACGACATGAACGAACCCATTAGCGACGCCGCCCGGGGCATCCTGGACGGCCACATCGTCCTCTCCCGCGAGCTCGCCGAGGCGGGCCACTACCCGGCGATCGACGTGCTCCAGAGCGTGAGCCGGGTGATGCCGCGCGTGGCGGACGAGGACGCCCAGGAGGCGGCCCGCGAGGCTCGGCAGCTCCTGGCGGCGTACGACGAGGTGGAGGATCTTATCAACGTGGGGGCCTACGAGCCGGGCAGCGACCCGGAAACCGACCGCGCCGTCGACGCGCACCCCCATCTCACCGACTTTCTTCAGCAGGACGTGCACGCCCCCCCGCTGGACACCAGCGCCTCCACAGAGCTCCAACACGTGCTGGGCCAGCTTCCTGGCTAAAGGTGGCAAGGACTTTGATCTATATAAGCAGTGCATTGTGGGGCGTGATGGAGGGCGCCATTTCCACGGCGCCTCCCCCGGTCCGCCCCGCGCTGCAGGCGCAGCGACGGCCGTGAGCCTGGCCTGCGCCCCGGACTTGCCGCCCCTGTCGTAATTTTCCGCCTGTCCCCCAGACCGCCATGCCAGGAAAGAAATTCCGCTTCGGCCTGCAAAACGTGCTGAAACTTCGTCGCCACAAGACGGAGCGCGCGCGCCAGGCGCTGACCAGCGCCAAGCGGGCACTGGCGGAGAAAAAGGAGCAACTAGAGCAGGCCCGGGCGCGTCTGGCCGAGTGCCAGCGCACGGTTGAGGAGGGAGAAGTCCAACGTTCGGCGCAGCTTCGACAGGCCGGCGCCTTCCGGGAGAGCGCGCGCCAATCGGTGGCCGATGTCCAGGCGGCCGTTGAGGAGTGTCGGCAGCGGGTGCAGGAGGCCGAGGAAGAGCTTCACGAGGCCCGGCAGGCCGAAGAAGCCTTCGTGGAGCTCCGTGACCAGAAAAAAGAGCAGCACGATCGCGAACAGGCGAAGGCCGAGGTTGCCTTCTTCGACGAGCAGGCCGTGCTTCGGCACGCACGCAGCAGTCACACGTCACTGATGCAAGACCTATGAAGACGAGTACGCTCAAGTCGATCTCGATCATTGCGGGGGCGGCCCTGGGAGCGGCCCTGGTCGGTCTGTTGGGGACGTACCTCGTCCTGCCGGAGGTGGCGCCCAGTGTGGCGGCCGAGACTGAGGAGGCGACGCCCGACTCAACGTCCAACCAGGCGTCCCAGCCCGACACGTCGCGGTCCGCGGCGACCGCCGATCAGTCCGCCCCCGAGACAGGCGCATCTACGTCTTCGGAGACCGCTCCTCCGGAGACGCGCGACGCGGACCAGGGCCGCTCCGAAACGGCCGAGCCCGACGAGTCCTCCGCGCCTGCGGACACGACCCGTCCGGACACGACGGAAGCAGCCGTGGCCCAGCCCCTCCGAGATTCGCTGCGGACGCTTCGGCGCCGCCTGCGCCAGAAAAAAGAGGAGGCCCGCACCCTCCAAACGGAGACGGATTCGCTCCGCAAAAAGCTGGCGGCCGCCGATGCAGAGCGCGCGAAGGTGAATGAGCTGAGTGACGCACTGATGGACATGCGCCGGCGCGGCCTCACGAATCTTCTGAAGGAGGTGAACATGAGCGTCCTCAAGAAACTGTATCAGCAGACGTCGGGCACGGCACGCACACGGCTCCTCCGATCCATGGACCCCCCGCGTGCGGCCCAGTTCGTCAACCAGGTCGTGGAGGACGGAACCACTGAGCCTTCCCCCATCTCGGAAATTGCCCCGGACTCCACGCTTTCCTCTGAGTAACAGCGGCGTCACTCTGGACGCCCCCTCTCCCATGCAGTCCTCATCACTGTCCTTATCGGCGGACCCAGCTTCGGCAGCGGAGGCCGCGGAAGCATCGGAAACGGCTCCGTCTCGGCCGTTCAAGCCGGCCCTTTCCGGGACCGAGCATGCCCCTGGGACGCAGGAGTCTGCTCCGGTCGAGGCTCCGCTCAAGGGAAAAGAGCATCCGGGACAGCATCTTTCCTCGCCCAACGAAGGACAGAAGAAGGAGGCTGGGACGTCCCCGAAGGCGGCTGGAGGGACCAGTGCAGAGGGTGAAAAGCAGGCCAACGCCCAGGACGCAGGCTCTGCGAACGGAAAAGGAAGCTCGGAACGCGGGGCCAGGTCTTCGAAGGCCTCCGCTTCGAAGGCCTCCGCGTCGCAGGACCGCCCGGCCCCGGGCGGCGGGAAAACGGAATCAAACGGCAACCCGCAGGCCGGAGGAGGAGGGAAAAATGCCCAGTCGGCAGCCGCCACAAAAGGGAAATCGTCAGGCGGAGGGAACAGTCGTTCGGGCCCCTCTTCGTCGCAGGACGGGCCGGAACAGGCAACGCCTAGCAAGAAGGCTGGAGCGCAGAAGCCGTCACAGGGAGGGAACACAAGTGAGAACGGAAACGCCCAGCATGGCAAGAAGCAGACTGGGACGCCGGCACCTGGGAAACAGGGAGGCGGAGGGGGGGCCCGCTCGGCGTCTCCTGCGACTGGCAAATCGCCGGGCAGTCCCTCGTCACAGGGGACCCAGTCCCAGAAACAGACGGGACGCACAGCGTCGAAGGGGGAGACGTCTGGACAGAAGGGCTCCTCATCCGGGAAGCCTCAGGCGGGAGAGGGAGCAGCCGGCAGTGGCAAGCAGCACGCTGGAAAGTCGGGGGGAAAGGGCGGGACGCAAGGATCAGCATCGGCGAAGGCAAAGGCCGCGAGCCGCGAGCAAGAGACGTCCGGGCCTTCCTCATCTCGAGCATCTCAGGGACAGGACACGAAGGGACGCACAGGGGCCGGCAAAACCGCAGGGTCCCCGTCCGGACCCCAGGGAGGCGAAGCGCAGGGAGCAAAGGGAAAGGGGAGGGCTTCTGCGACGACCCCCTCGGCCTCGGGACGAGGCACTGGGACACCCGGCCACTCTTCGCCTCAGAGGACCCCGTCTCAGGGACAGAAGGGATCCGGGTCGGGCCAGGCGTCTGCCGAGGGGAAGACGGCCCAGGCGTCGTCGGGGACGCGCCCGAGCGGCCCACCAAACACCGCGGGGACGACACAGGGGTCTGGACGCGCAAAGGCCGGCCCCCAAGGATCGGGCGAACGGGCGAGTTCGGGCACGACGGCGGAGGCATCGAACAAGGCAAACCGCCACACGCCCCAGAAACAGGGACGCTCCGAGAAGACATTCTCCAGGGGCGACACGACAACGTCATCCTCAGGCAATACCCAAAATGGGGGCGGGACGAATAGAGGCGGGACGCCCCGCTCGGGGACACAGGGGCAACGACGAACGATCCGTTTTGTGACCCTCCAGAACGGCGGCGGCTCATTGAGCAGTGAAGAGGGCGCGTCGGCGCCGGGCTCAAAAACGCCGGGACGGAGCGGAACGGGCTGGGGCGCCCTTGACCGACTACTTTCGGGGACCTCGCACCGAGGCACTGTCGACGTGCGGTCCCTTCGGGCGAGAGGGGACGGGTCCTCAAAGGGGGCTCCGCAGACGGACGGGGGCAAGCCCCCCTCCTCCCCCACGGATTCCTCCACCGCGCAATCGAACGCCCCCTCGACGCGGGCAGCGCGCCGCCCGGCAGACGAGGCGACAAAGCGCGCTGTGGCGGCGGAGAGCATTTCGTCAGAGAAGCAGCTCCGAAAGGCAACCCCGAAGCCGAGGGCTAGAGGGGGATCGTCGGCTCATTCAAAGACGAACGCGAGCCGCTCGGGGAATCAGAATGGATCCGGCGCGGGCCAGCAGTCCGAGGGGCAAGCGGGGCAAAATGGGGACGGCCGCCAGCGGAAAAGACAAAAGAAGGGAACGACCGGCGCCGGCCGCACCGGGGCCTTCACGTCCTCATCCGCCCGAGGGCCCGGGGCCTCCTCCGGACGGTCCGCGTCGGCGGGCGATCTGTTTCCGGAAGGCGGTGCGGGGTCGAAACCGGGCGGAAAGAACTGGACCTCGCCTCTCTCCACCCTTGGGACAGAATCGTCCTCGGGCAGGGGGGGACGGGCCGGCTCCGCCTCGGGGCCTCCGCGCACGTTGCCGACGGCCTGGCTGAAGACGGCCACGCAGGGGCCCTTGAACACGGCCGAGTTGGCCAGCGGGTGGAAGGCCATGGAACTGACGCTTGGGCAAAAAGACGGCACGGTTACCGTCCAGACCCGATCCGAGCAGGATGGCATGAACGTGTCGGTGCGCTTCAGCGAGGCGCGCCTGCGGGCCCAGGTGGCGGCCAATTCTCGGCAGCTTCAGGACGCAATGCAGACGCAGTACGGCAGCGACGTAGACCTCTCCTTTGCCGGGGGAGACGCCGACGAATCGGGCGGGCAGACGCCGGACGAATCGCCCCCGGGGAAGCGGTCGTCGGGCCCTACGCCCCCCGACGCGGCTGCGGATCAGACAACGGACGCCGACACCACGCACAGGCGCACCCCTCACGGCGGGCGCGAATGGATCGGGTGACCCCCGCCTCCGTTTTGCACGCTCTTTCACAACCCCCTCTCACAAACCCCCTTTCAGAACTCATGCTGCAACCTCCCTCCTCCCCCGCCGCCAATGCGTCGGGAACCTCAGACGCAGGCGGCGCCCTCGCTCAGACCACGTCACAGAAGGTGGGCAAGGACGGGTTTCTGAAAATTCTCGTGACCCAGCTCAAGAACCAGAATCCGACGGACCCCATGAAGGGGCGCGACTTCGCGTCCCAGCTCGCCCAATTCAGCTCCGTGGAGCAGCTCACGAGCATTGGGGACCAGCTCGAGGCCCAGAAGGGGGGCAACC
>CAZRPQ010000172.1:0-5516 GCA_964601725.1 uncultured Salinivenus sp.
GCTCGTACTCAGGGTGGTCCGGAAGCACGAGGCGACCGGTGAGGTCGGCCTCCAGTTGACCGAGCGCTTCCTCGCCGAGCCGACCGACCGTCACGAGGGGATGGGGCGACAAGGACATGGTACTGATACGGTGTGGTTCAAAGGGCGATCTGCAAGGGCGAAGAGATTGTCCAGGAGGGCGTCTCAGCCGTCGGAAGGACCCGCCGCGGGCGGTCTGTTCTACAGGGCTTCCTCAGTGGGCATGGGGAATCGGCTCCCCGAAGACCTTGCCCTCGAAGGCAAAGGGCTGGGACCGCAGCGCCTCGACGTACGACGGCAGCGACTCGCCGCGGAAACTCGCTCCGTGCATCGGGTGCACGAGGCGCGGCTGGTACTCTTCAACGCGGTCGACGACCTGGAGCACCGGGTCCTCGTGGGCGAAGATGCCAATGTCCCGGTACATCCCGCACATCTCGTCCCCCAGGTCCTCGTCGGACACGACGGGCTGCTCGCCGGGCTGCATAAAGAGGTCGGCCGGGAAGAGGCTCTCGGTCTCCTCCTCGACCACCATCATCGAGTCCCAGTGGTGCACGTGGGGCGTCTCCCAGAACTTGAGCGTGTGGCGGCCGAGGTCGATCCGGTCGCCGTCCTGCACCGCATGGACCTCGCCGTCGTAGTCCCACTGCTCGAGGCTGACGAACGCCCCGACCATGCTGCAGACGAGTTCGGCCTGCGGGGCCTCGTCGACGAACCGGTGCATCCCGCCGCACTCGTCGGCCTCGAAGTGCCCGATGCAGACGTACTCGAGGCTCGCCGGGTCGAGCACCTCGGCGACGGACGCCCGCACCTGATCGTACATCGGAAACATCCCGGTGTGGAGGAGGGCCGGCCGCTCGTCGTCGATCAGAAACTGGTTGAAGCTGATCGGCGCGTCGGGCGTCATGATGCGAATGCGGTAGATGCCGTCTTCGATGTGGTCGACCGTAGCGTCGTTTACGCGAAGGGGCTCAGGCATAGCGAATCACAGGTGTCGGTTGGTGAAGAAGAAGGCAAGTGATGCAACAGGGGCGGACTACCGCCCGTGGGTGCCGGGGGCAAACGAGTGGCGATTCAGGACCCACCCCGTCGGACCAATTCATCGAGAACGATGCGGTACTCGCCCGCCTGGTCGTCGTGCGTGATGCGGTAGGACATCGGATACATGCCCGACGTCTTGTAGGCCTCGGGCTGGGGGACCTCCGCGGTGACGTCCGGATCGGCGGAGAGGAAGTCCGCAGCCGTCACCGGTTCGATGAAGGACATACTCCCTTCGTAGAATCCGTAGATGAGGGTATGGGTGAATGGCTCCCCGTTGAACTCCGGCGCGCTTGTGTTCAGATAATGCATGCCGTCGCCCGGGACGTTAACGCTGTCGGCGACGTACCCGCCAGGGACGTACTGTTCGGCCGGAAACGCCTCGGCCGGGCCCGGCTCGATGGACGCCCGCGTCTCCGGGGAGATGAAGTAGAAGTGCGCGTCGAAGTGCGGCACCGTGTAGACGTTGGGTGGCGGATGGCCCTCCGGCCACCAGTCGACGGTTACGTGGTCGTAGGGGGGCGGTGCTGCGTCGGGAAACGCAAGCTCGACCTCCGCCGGCCCGTCGTGCTTCGGCCGGAGTTTTGAATGTTCGTCCGTCGTGTCAGTCAGCGACTCGTAGGCAGCCTCCGAGAACGACACGCCGATCGCCTCGGGCTGGTCGTCACTGCCGAGGCGCACCCAGGCGTAGGCAGTGCCGCCGCCGTCCACCGACACGGACGGGCCTTCGACGACCTCGGAGGTACCCGGACCGCTGCTGTCGCAGCCGGGCAGGACAGCGAGAATGAAGACAGAGAGGAAGAGTAGGAAGTGATAATCGCGAGTCATAATCACGGAACGAGGTTGTCTGAATATTCGAGCGATGGAGAGGAAGCGTCAGGCGATCCGGCACTCAGGCCGGCACGCCCGCTCGCTGTCTTTTCTCTTCGACGTTCTCACTTGTAGTTGCGATGGGGAGGGCGCGGCTGAGTCACGACGAATCTGAAGATGGAGTAACATGCTTCCGTGCAGGTGCGAGAGCAGGGGCCCAGGCCGGAAGAAAGACCGACAGCCCTGAACATCTTCGATATCACCGATTTTTGAACATCCTACGAACCACGACACGTCGCCCGATTAGACAGGGTTGTCTGGTAGGGAGCATCGGCTGCGAGACTCGCTCCTTCTTCCCCTCCTGGCACGATGCTGGGAAGAGAGGCATCCCTCAGGAACCACGCGAACGGTATGAACGACGCTTCGGAGGGACCGGCCGCGGACGTGACGGCTCTGCTGGATCGGGTGCAGCGCGGGGACGGAGAGGCGCTTGACGACCTGCTCGCGGCCGTCTACGATGAGCTGCGCGGCATTGCCCGTCGGCAAATGCGGGGGGAGCGGGACGACCACACGCTCCGCACGACCGAACTGGTGCACGAGGCCTACGCGAAGCTCGTCGACCACGACGCGGTCGACTGGCAGAATCGTCGCCATTTCTTCGGGGTCGCCGCCCGGGCGATGCGACAAGTCCTCGTCGATTATGCACGGCGCCGCACCCGCGAGAAGCGCGGGGGCGATGCTCCAGTTGTGTCGCTCGCGGAGGCACCCCCCTCGGAGGTCCCGGCCGATGGTCCGGAGGAGGTGCTCGTCGTCGACGATGCCCTCGACCGCCTCGCGGAAAAAGATGAGCGGATGGCCCGCGTTGCCGAATGCCGCTTCTTCGGCGATTTTACCCTGGAGGAGACGGCCGACATCCTCGACGTGTCCCGCTCGACCGTGGTGCGCGACTGGCGGGCGGCGCGGGCCTGGCTTAACCGCGAACTGAGTGGCTCGGCGGAGGGCGACGGTGCGTCCGAGTGAGTCTGTTGCTGGGGCAGTGTGCGCCCGCCTCCGCCTCGTTGCGTGACCACACCGAATCGAAGACCCAACTGCACCATGGCATCCGTTCAGTGGGATCGCGTGAAAGAGATTATCGATGCCTTCCACGAGGAAGCGCCCGACGACCTGGAAGCCTGGCTCGACGAGCGCTGTGGCGACGACGAGGCCCTGCGCCGCGAGGCCGAAAGCCTCCTGCAGGCCGACCAGGAGGGGCGCTTCTCCGATCAGGACCGGGCGGCCGACCGGCTCTCCGTCGAGATGCCCGGGGCCGAGGACCCTCCCGGCGACCGACAATCCCCGCTGGGGCCGCCGGGCGGAAAGGAGGGGACCACCGTCGGCCCCTATCGGCTGCTCGAAGAGATCGGGGTCGGTGGGATGAACGTCGTCTACCGCGCCGAGCGGGCCGGAGCCGACTTCGAGCAGATCGTGGCCGTGAAGCTGTTGCAGCGCCGACTCGGCGATGAGGGAGCGCGGCAGCGGTTTCGAACCGAGCGGCAGGTGCTGGCCAGCCTCGACCATCCCGGCATTGCCCAGCTGATCGACGGGGGCGTGACGGAGGGGGGACGTCCCTATTTCGTGATGGAATACGTCGACGGCACGCCGATCACCGAGTACGCCGATGCCCATGATCTGGGGTTGGAGGGCCGGCTGGACCTGCTCCAGCAGACCGCCGAGGCGCTGCGGGCGGCGCACCGTCAGCTGGTGGTGCACCGCGACCTGAAGCCCTCGAACGTCTTCGTGGCGGAGCCAGAGACGGGAGCCCCGACGGTGAAGCTCCTGGATTTCGGCATCGCGAAGCTCCTCGGGGACACCCTGCCGGTGACCCGCCCCCGGACCCAAACCGGCCGCCGGCCCATGACGCCCGCCTACGCCGCGCCCGAACAGGTGGGCGGGGGAGAGATCTCGACCCAGACGGACGTCTACCAGCTCGGCATGCTGGCCTACGAGCTGTTGGCGGGAGCGCGCCCCTTCGACGTTGAGGACGCCACCCCGGCCGAGCGGGAGCGGATCATCAGAGAAGAGCGGCCGGCTCGGCCCTCGGAGCAGGACGGGGCGGGCGGAGTGCCCGCCGCTCGCCTGCGGGACGATCTGGACACGGTGGTGCTGAAGGCCCTCCGGAAGGAGCCGGACCGGCGCTACGCGTCGGTGGGGGCGCTTGCGGAAGATCTACGGCGCTACCGGGCCGACGAGCCGGTTCGGGCCCGTCCGGCGACCGCGGCCTATCGGGCGCGAAAATTCGTGGAGCGAAACGCGCAGGCCGTCGCTGGGATCGCGACGTTCGTGGTTGTGGTCGTGGGACTGACCGCATTCTACATCCTCCAGATTTCTGAGGAGCGGAACCGCGCCCAGCGGGAGGCCCGGAAGGCCGAAGCGGTGGCCGGGTACCTGACCGACCTGCTGCAGTCGACCCGTCCCGACGAGTCGGCAGAAGAAGAGGTCACCGCCGCCGACATGCTGCGCCGGGGCCAGCGCCGAATTGACCAGTTAGAGGGCCAGCCGGCCGTACAGGCACGGATGCTCCAGTTGCTGGGCAATGCGTACCGGGAGCGGGCCGACTACGAGCGGGCCACACGGCTTCTCCGCCGCTCGCTTTCAATTCGGGACTCCCTCTACAGCGGCTCCCATCGGAGCATTGCCAACACGCTCGAGGAGCTGGCCCATCTTCAGCAGCAGCTTGGGCGGTACCGGCGTGCAGACTCGCTCTGGCGGAGGGCTCTAGAGGCCCAGAAAGCGCGGTTTGGGCCCGATAGTCCGAAGTTATGGGAGTCATTCAATAATTTGGGAATCGTGGCCCAGAAACAGGGCAACCATGCGGAGGCGGATTCCCTCTACCAAAGGGCACTGGCCGTGGAGCGAGCGGCACAAGATCCGGACAGCGTCCGCCTTGCGTCCACAACACAGAACCAGGCCCATGCAGAAAGCAAGCTTGGGAATCAGGAACGTGCTGTGTCTCTCTACCGCGATGCCCTGTCGATGTCCCGGGCGGTCGGCGACTCATCACATCCCAGGATGGCTGTGCTGCTGCACAATCTCGCAACCTCGCTCGAGGCTCAGGGCAGACTTGGCAGGGCCGACTCGCTCTTTCGGCAAGCCATCGCAATAGAGCGGCGGGCACGGGGACCTCGCCACCCGAACCTGGGAATTATTCTCGTCAGTCGAGGGCAGATTCTGTCAAAGCAGAAGCGGTTCTCCAAGGCAGTCTCCTTGTACCGCAGGGCACAGACGATCTTCCAGAAAAAGCTTCCGAACGATCACACCCGACTGGCGAGGGCCAACAAGGCGCTCGGTGGTGCTCTTGTTGAGTTGGGGCAGTACCAGGAGGCCGAATCGCTACTGAGGCGAAGCCTCGACGTCTACCAGGATCGCGGAAGAGAAACGGAGGTTCGGAAGATCCGCGCCGATCTCGCCGACCTGTACGCCGAGTGGGGAACGCCGGAGAAGGCGGCCATGATCGACACGACGGCGACGGCGGAAGCAAACAGGTAGGGGCGAATCCCCCCTTCGGATCGGGCTCGAGCAAAAGAAGGACGGTCGTATGGCGGATCGCTACGACGAGGGTCTGTTGGCCGCGGCCAGACCAACGCCGTGGTGCTACTGGATTGTCAAGGCTCATT
>CAZRPQ010000173.1:0-5513 GCA_964601725.1 uncultured Salinivenus sp.
CACCTCCACACTTCCGCACCTCCACACTTCCGCACCTCCACACTTCCGCACCTCCACACTTCCGCACTTCCACACTTCCGCACTTCCGTACCTCCAAGCTTCCGTGCGTCGTCACAGCGAGACGTCGAAGGTCTCGTCCGGCTGGAGGCTCCGCACAACCGCCGCGTAGAGCTGCACGCAGTGCTCGATGTCCTCCGTATCGACCACCTCGACGGTCGAGTGCATGTAGCGGAGCGGCACGGAGAGAAGCACGCTGGGCACGCCACTCCGCGTCTTAAAGATGGAGTCGGTATCGGTGCCGGTGCGTCGGCTACTGGGCTCGTGCTGGAGCGGAATGTCTTCGGCCTCGGCCACCTCAACCACGCGCTCCACGAGTCGGGGATGATTAGAGGTCCCGTGTGTCACGGTCGGCCCTTCCCCAATCTCGATGTCGCCGTGCTTCTTGCTGTCGATGCCGGGCGAGTCGGTGGCGTGGGTGACGTCGAACGCCACGGCGGCGTCGGGATCGAGACGGTGTGTGATCATCTTCGCCCCGTGCCCCCCAATTTCCTCCTGCACAGAGTTGGCGGCCTGCACGCTCCACGCCGGCCGGTCCGACGAGAGACGCTCCACGGCCTGCGCGATGATGAACCCGCCGAGCCGGTTGTCGATGGCCCGGGCCGTGATGCGAGAGTCGGTGAGGTTGGTCGGCCCTACGTCGAACACCATCGGGTGCCCCACCCGAATGCCGCGATCGTGGACGTCCTCTTTGCTCGACGCCCCAATGTCGACGAACAGCTCGTGCACCTTGGGCACCTTCTCGTTCTTGGTGTCGCGGATGTGGATGGCGGTGTTGCCCACGACGCCAGTGACGGGGCCATCGTCGCCCAGGATCCGGACGCGCAGGCCCCGTGCGATGGCGCGGTCCGACCCGCCGATGCGGTTGATGTGGATGAAGCCGTCGTCGGTAATGTGGCGCACCATGAAGCCGATCTCGTCGACGTGCGCGTCAAGCAGGACGCGAGGGGCGTCCTCGGCGGTGCCCTCTAGGGTCGCCCAGGCCGTGCCGTACGCATCGGTGTCCACCTCGTCGGCGTGGTCGCGCACGTACTGGGTCCACACGCGCTGCCCCGACGCCTCAAAGCCGGTGGGACTCGGGGTATCGAGCAGGTCGAAAAAAAAGGATTTCGCGTCGTTGGTCATGCAGGCAAAGAGGGTTCGTCGAAAGGAAAGCGTGATGGCCCCTCCAGAACGAGAGTACCAGTCGGCTATACGGGTGCAACCGTCGTAGTATCCAGAGCGGGCTCCAGATTTTTGCGGGGTCCGCTCTAGCCCCCCGCAACGACCCGCCGCGGCGAAGACGGACCAAAAGAGCCAGAGATGTCTATGTGATAGCCGATCCTGTCACACACCTGTTTCGCTCCCCTTCTTCTCTTCACTACACACCTTCTGACTATGCCGAAGACGACGGAACGCACCTATCACATGCTCATCGTGGAGGACGACGCCGACATTCTGATGGGGCTCGAGGAGTACTTCGAGCTCGAGGACTACGAGGTAGAGACGGCGGAGGACGGCGAAGAGGCCCTCCAGAAGATGAAAGATATGGACAAGTGTGACGTCGTCCTTCTCGACGTGATGCTGCCCAAAAAGGACGGCTTCGAGGTGCTCGAGGAGTCTCAGGAGATGGGCTTCAGTGCCCCGGTCCTCATGATCACGGCCCGGGGGGAACAGGAATCGAAGCTCAAAGGCTTCGGGCTCGGTGCGGACGATTACATCACCAAGCCGTTCAACGTCGAGGAGCTGGCGGCGCGGGTTAAGGCCATTCTACAACGGACCATGCCTCCCGCCGAGGCGCCGATGGACGTCTACGAAATCGGAGACGTGGAGGTCAATTTTTCCACCCACGAGGCATACCGCGACGGCGAGGAGCTCAACTTCACGGCCCTGGAGTTCGACATCCTCCGCTACCTCATCCAGCACAAGGGACGGACCGTCACGCGCAAGCAACTCCTGCGGGACGTCTGGGGCATTGACGAAAACATCATCACGCGGACCATCGACCGCCACATGGCCTCGGTCCGCAAAAAGATTGAACCGGATCCGTCCGATCCCACCTACATTGAGACGGTGTACGGCATCGGGTACCGGTTCGACGACGAAGAGTAGAGACGGCGGACGGCCGACCGCAGACCGCGGTCAATGATCCTTCCGAAGGCGCTCTGTGGTTGACGATCGGCCCCCAGGTCAGGGGCTGTTGTAGGAGAGGGAAAACAGTCCTACGCTTCCTTCCACGGCCCGGTAATCGCCAGCGTGAGGCCCTCGTGCTGGATGTTCATGAAGAGGGCGTCGAGCAGGAATCCATCAGGCCGCCTCTTGTGATTCGGCAACTCGCTCGGCCCCTTCCAGCTTGTACCCAATTCCGTATACGCTCTGGATGGGCCACTCCTCTTCGGCGTCGCCGTCCATCGCGTCGCGCAGTGCGTTTACGTGCCGGTCGATGGTGCGCGTCTCCACCTCGGTGGGGAGGTCCCACACGTCCCGGAGAATTTGCTCTCGAGTGGCCGTCCGTCCCCGGCGACGGAGAAGATACGCAAGCAGCTTGTATTCTAGATCCGTCAGGTCCACGGCCGATCCGTCGCGGGTGACCTCGTCCTCGTCGAGATCCACACGGAGGCCTCCAACCCGAAAGATGCCGCCTTCTTCGGTTGCCTCGGCCTCTCGACGAAGCAGCACGTCGATCCGAGCCACGAGCTCCTCCGTCTCAAACGGCTTTGTCAGGTAGTCGTCGGCCCCCATCTGAAAGCCCCGCACTTTGTGCTCGTGGTCTCCCAGTCCCGTGAGCATGAGGACGGGGGTGCGCACCCCGTCGTCGCGGGCCTGTCGCAGCACCTCAAAACCGCTGAGGTCCGGCAGCTTCGCGTCCAGGACGATCAGATCGTATCCGGGCAGCCGGGTGGCCTCTTCCAAGGCCGTCTCGCCATTCTCGGCCAGGGTGACCTCATAGCCTTCGGACTCTAGGTAGAGGAGAAGGCTTGTGCTGAGCTCACTGTCGTCTTCGACGACGAGTAGGGACGGACCGTTGGGAGTAGCGTCGGACATGGCAGGGCAGGGGGAAGATGAGGGTCGGGGAGAACTGTGTGATAAACCTCTACGACCTCGAGCGTCGAGCGCTTCGAGGCGGCTGTCGATTCGTGTTATCCTTTCGCAATAAGGGCCATGAAAGGCCTTCAGCATCCACAAGGCCTTTTCTTGCTAGTGGGTCTCCCTCTTCCTCACCTCACAGGCGTCCGACAGGACGAGACCCTCTCGGCGCATGGAACGGAGCGGCACCGGAGGACCCGGGGGCATTCGGCCCAGTGGTCGAAGGAGATGAGAACAGCAGGAAGACGGGCGATGAACTCACCCGTGCATGACGGCAAGCGGCTTCAGCCGTGCAACCTTGCTGGCGAGCCGGGCTCCCGCAACGGTTTCCACAACGCCATCGATGTTCTCCTTCAGCCGCACTCCGCCGGTGGAGGTCGAGCCGTCGCCGGATCGCACACGAACCCCCTTTCTTTCTAGATCCTCGTCGAGCGCGACCGGCTCGGCGTGGTGATTGGCCTCGTGGCGGCTCATGGTGCGCCCGGCACCGTGGCACGCGGAGCCAAAGCTCTTCTGCATGCTCTCGCGCGTGGCCAGCATAACCCAGGAGGTCTCGCCCATGCTGCCGGGCACGAGAACCGGTTGCCCGAGGGCACGGTAGGGAAGCGAGATGCCCGGCGTGCCAGGCCCGAAGGCCCGCGCCGCCCCTTTGCGGTGCACGTAGCACCGCATGTGCTTGCCGTTTACCTGATGCATTTCGACCTGGCCCAGATTGTGGGCCACGTCGTACACCGTCTTGAGGCGCTGGCCGGCCCCGTCCAGAAGCTCGTCGAACACTTCCCGGACCCGGTGGGCCAGCACCTGCCGGTTCGCGTAGGCGTAATTGGCCGCAGCCCGCATGGCCCCCATGTAGTCTTCGGCCTCCCCCGAGTCGAGGGGCACCGACACAAGGTTTGGATCTGGAGGCTTGACGTCGTAGGACGGGGCCACCTCCCGAAACTGCTCGATGTAGTCCGCACAAATTTGGCGCCCGTAGCCTCGGGATCCGCAGTGAACCTGAGCGACGAGCGTGCCCGTCTTCAATCCCATCGTCACGGCCGCCGCCCGGTTGAAGACCTCCTCGACGGCGTGAATTTCGATGAAGTGCTCGCCGCCGCCGAGGGTGCCAAGTTGCTGCGCTCCCAGCGACCGAGCCGCCTGACTCACCTTGTTTGGATCTGCTTCGTTGAGCCGCCCCCCTTCCTCGGCGCGCACGAGATCGTCCTGCTGCGCCATGTCTTTGCGCAGGGCCCACTGCGCCCCGGACTGCGCCACGTGGTCAACCTCGCTCTTATTGAGGGAGATGGAGCCCTCCGCGTCTACGCCGCTCGGAATGTGAGCCTTCAGGGCATCGGCGAGGGCATCGAAGTTTCCTTCGGCTTCCTCAACGCTGATGTCCGATCCTAGAAGCCGAACGCCCGCATTGACGTCGTGTCCGATGGCGCCTGGCGCGATGGTCCCCACCGGCCACTTCGACACGGCGACGATTCCGACCGGGGCCCCCTGTCCGCTGTAGACATCCGGCATCACCACGAGGTGCCCCACCAAGCCGGAGAGCATCGATGTACGGATGGCTTGCTCGATTGCCTTCCGCTCAAGGATCTCGTCGATGAGCTCTTCGCTCGCGAGAATGCGCACGGGCACGCGCATCGCCTCCTGGAACGACTCGGAAATTTCCCATGTGAAGTCGTCGATCCGCGTCAGGTCCGTCCGATCCATACGCTCAAGGCTCGCGCACGCCTGAGGACGGACTCCCGTCCCGGGCGTCGCTTTTGGTTGTTTTTAGAAACGAATTGGGACGAATTGAACCACCCTGAGAAATTTAGTGTTCCACCTTTCGCTTCGAATTTGTACACATTCCTGTCGCGGAGCCCGCCGCAAAGAACGAGTCGCCCGTCCCATCGGCCCTCAACTGGGGCGGTTTCCCCTCCGCCGGGCTCTCGCCGCTCGGGCCTCCCGGCGGAACTATGCAGGGGCCTCGGCGGCCTGCTCCACCTCGTCGGCCTCGGCGCTCCCCACCTCGTGGATCCACCCGCCCCCAAGGACGTCATCGTCCTCGTAGAGCACGAGGCTCTGGCCGGGCGTGATGGCGCGGCGGGGTTCCGCGAAGGCCACCTTTAGGGTGTCGTCGTCGGGCTGCCACGCGAGGCATCCGGCCCCGTCGTCGTTGTAGCGGATGGTGCCCCAGGCCGGCCGCTCTCCTTCGAACTCGGGGTACTTCACGAGGTTGATCTCGTGGGCCGTGAGGGTTTGCTCCATGAGCTCCTCCTTCGGCCCCACGGTGATCGTGTTCGTCTCCGGATCGATATCGGTGACGTAGACCCGCTCCCCGAGTGCCAGCCCCAACCCGCGGCGCTGGCCGATGGTGTAGAAGGGGTACCCGTCGTGCTCGCCGACCACGGTGCCGTCGC